>JARRNE010000097.1:0-9488 GCA_037385305.1 Chromatiaceae bacterium
GCCGTCTGAATGTTCAGATCCTTATAGGGGTTCCCCCAGGGATCATTCCCCGTGCAGCCGGCGGTGGCCAAGTCCGGAGGGAAATTCCACGCAGTCGTGTAGTAGCGCTCGATGCATCCCTCTATTGATAAGATATCTGCAATCGCCGCTGCGTTGTACGCTTTCGATACATAGCTCGCATAGCTCGAAAACGCCAATGACGCGAGGACTGCGACTATCACGAGCGCTAACAGGAGCTCGATCAGGGTGAATCCATGCGCTTTTCTCTGAAGACAGGCCCTCTCTTCCACTCGAGATCTCCGCGCCCGGCGGTATCCAGTGGCCGGCAGTCTGCACTCTTGGACGAGACCGCCGCGCGAGGCCGCAGCAGCCTCGGTACATAATGGGTCACTTGCACTGCTATTGCTGTGAATGCATGCGCATAACGGCTTTTCGACGCGCGGGCGTTTGCACTCGGAGAATCCAGTGATCACGGCTTAGGACGGCGAACACCTGGCTTTATCCGTGGCGACGTCGAGCCGTCGGTGAGCAAGAGTCCAGGGGCGGGTGGTACACACCGAGAGCGGCAGTCCCCCAGTGCTTGCCGCGCCGCGCACGCTCGCCCGCTCCGCGGGCAGACGTTTCTCAGGCGGAGATCACGATTTTCGTGCCAAGGGGCTGATATCCTGTAACCTCACGCTAGCTGGCTGCTCCCCATTTCACACGGACAGCGAAGGAACATCGTGACGCCAGAGCTGGAGAAGCGCCTGCGCCTCTTTATCGACTTCCCATCTCCGGCGGGGGTCGCGGCACAGGTTATCGATCTTGCGAACGATCCCAAGGTGAACTTCGCGCGCATCGCGCAAGTGATCGGCCAGGACCCCGCGCTCAGCATCAAGGTCTTGCGTACCGCTAACTCCGCCTTTTACGGTGGGAGAAGGAAGTCACAGAACCTTCCCCAGGCGATCATGGTGCTCGGGTTGAATGCCACGCTAACCCTTGCGCTTGGATTCTCCTTGATGAGGACGTTCGAGCGGGACACCAAGCAAGGCATCGACTATCCCTGCTTTTGGCGCCGCGCCTTGCTGAGCGCCACCGCCGCACGCGCACTCGCTGAGGTGAAGCACTTACCGGACGCGGAGGAGATGTTCTTGGCTGCACTGCTGCAGGACATCGGTATCCTGGCCATTGACCGCAGCCACGAGGACTTCTACCGCGACTTGCCGCAAAGCGCAGGTCATCATGAGCTTAGCGCCTTTGAGCGCGCACGCCTGGGCTGTGATCACGCGGAGGTCGGGGCATGGCTTCTTCGGAGCTGGAACATACCGGCCCTGCTGTGCGACGCGGTCGAGGCCAGTCATCAGCTCCCGCTGCTATCGCTCCAGGCGGATCGCGAAGCCTTTATGGAGGGTGTGGCCCTTTCCGGGGTGTTGGCCGATGGGCTGACGCGGGGCGAAGATGGCGCGCCGCCACGTCTCCTCTCCGAGCCGGAAACGGAGCCGTCGCTGCTCGACGAGATAGCATTAGGCGAGATCGTCGCGAAGCTCAAGGAACGGGTCCCGGAAACGGAGGTGCTCTTTGGGCAGGAGATCATGGCCCCGTGGGAGCTCGATGCTTTGATGGGTCGGGCGCGCGAGGCGCTGTTGATACGCAATCTCGATACTCTCAAGCGGTTTGAAGACCTCGCGGACGCTTATTGCGATTTGTCGGCGCGTACCGAAGAGCTGACGCGGGTCGCCGCGCTGGATTCCTTGACCAACGTCTTTAACCGCCGCTACTTTGAGGAACAGCTCCAAGCGTTGTTCGCTCAGGCTTGTGCGTCGGACTGGCCTCTCTCCCTGTTGTTCGCCGATCTCGATCGCTTCAAGCAGGTCAACGATGCCCATGGGCACCAAGCGGGGGACGATGTCCTGCGCACCGTTGCAGGTTTCTTGTCGCGTCGTGACCTTCCAAGAAAGTCTGCTCGCATAGGTTGGCGATGTGTCGGTGGCTCCGACCTCTATCGTCACGCATGGCACCGACCGGCTGAGCGATCGTCCTTGTCGCCCCCAAACGCGGGTCGCGGCTGCGCTCGCGGCCAGACGCCTGTTGTGCGACCCAGGCGGGCACAATCCATGTCACCTCCTACATGATGCACGGCCGATGGGCTGCCGGCGATACACCGTCGATGCGGGTACAGCTCTGGTCGTGCCCGACGAACATGTCCGCAGTTTCCGCTTGCCTGAGGAGGGGTCTTTGGCGGAGGCGAGCGGTGACTTGCCGCGATTCCTTGCCCGTCCCGTCGTCGCTTGATCGGATGTCCGCGATCCCCTGAGCATCTCCCCGAGGCCGATCCCCCTGACTTGGATGATCCGCTGGCGCGTCTGTTTGCTCGGACCATGGGCAGCAATTGCCTGTGGGGACTGCTCTACCGCGCGCGCCCGAACGGCGGGCTCTCTGGATGGATTCATAACAAGCCAGGCCCGATTGTCGGCGGGCCGAGACTGATCTGCGTGGGCGAGGAGCAACGCGTGGCCGCCATCCGCTGGGTCGGCGACAACGTGAACGAGATGCTGCAGGGATTCCCCGTGGCGCTGAAGATGGGCGCCGCGGCGATGGAAAAGGCGGAGCGAGGCACTTTCATACACTGGGTTGCACGCGGGGGCACAGGATGCAGATTCGGCTCGGATACGAGTTGCTCTACGAGGGTCCACAGCCAACACCCATGGTTTTGGTGCTGAACATCCATTTCTCCCGCGTCTCGGATCTTCTCATTCCAGACCATATCGTCACCCGACCAGCAACCCCGATCTCGGCCTACCGCGACGGCTTCGGCAACTGGTGTAGCCGGATCGTCGCGCCCCCGGGGCAAATCCGCATCTCCACCGACGCCCTCATCAGCGACAGCGGACAGCCGGACGCGATCGACCCCTACGCCCCGCAGCACGCGGTGGAGGATCTTCCGGCGGAGACGCTCGTGTACCTCCTCGGGAGCCGTTACTGCGAGACGGATCGGCTCTCCGAGACGGCATGGGCCCTCTTCGGGCAGACGCCCTTTGGGTGGCGGCGGGTCCAGGCGATCTGTGATTTCGTCCACGGGCATATCGTGTTTGGCTATGAACATGCGCGTGCGACCAAGACCGCGCTCGAGGCCTTCAACGAGCGAACGGGTGTGTGTCGCGACTACACCCACTTGGCGGTGACGTTCTGCCGCTGCATGAATATCCCCGCGCGTTACTGCACCGGCTATCTCGGTGACATCGGCGTCGCAGCCTCGCCGGACCCGATGGACTTCTCCGCTTGGTTCGAGGCCTACCTTGGCGGGCGCTGGCATACCTTCGATCCGCGCAACAACATGCCGCGGATCGGACGCGTATTGATTGCCCAGGGCCGGGATGCGGCGGACGTGCCGATCAGTAACGCATTCGGCCCCAGTCTAGTCAAACGCTTCAAGGTCTGGGCGGATGAGGTGAAGGACTGAGCTCCGGCCGTGAGGCGTACGCCGCCCACGCGTCGCACAGTGTGAATTGGCCCCGGATGATGGACCCGCATACAAGCGCCAAGGACGCGTCATTGCTGGGGTCCAATGAGCCTCCGGCTGTCGAGATGGTCAATGCCGGCGGCACCAGCAACGCGGTGCTGGTCTGCGATCACGCCTCCCATCGGGTCCCCGAGCGACTCGGCACCCTTGGCCTTGAACGGGTGCTGCTGGCAGATCATATCGGCTGGGATCCGGGTGCGGCCGCCGTGGCGCGCCGTCTCTCGGCCCATCTCGACGCACCTTTGGTATTGAGCGGCTACTCGCGGCTCGTCATCGACTGCAATCGAGCGCTGCACAACGCCCAATCCATTGTCGAATGCAGCTCCGGCGTGCCCATCCCGGGAAACCATGGGCTTGCGTCCGAGGAAAGGACGGCCCGCATCGATTCGCTGTTCCGGCCGTATCATGCCGCCATCGCCCGCCTGCTCGACAGCCGATCCCACCGACCGACCCATCTGCTCAGCATCCACAGCTTCACGCCGATCCTGAGCGGGCAACGGCGACCCTGGCACATCGGCGTCTCTTATTGGCGCGACCGCCGGCTCGCCACGCTCCTGCGCGGGGCGCTCAGCCGCACTGGGGGTTTCGCGATAGGAGACAACGAGCCCTATCCAATCGAAGATGACATCGACTACACGATCCCCCTCCATGGAGAGGGTCGCGGCCTACCCTGTGCCATGCTCGAGGTCCGCCAAGACGAAATTCGGACAGCGGCCGGCGCAGCGGCTTGGGCAGCACGACTGGCTGAGGCCTATCAACTGATCGAGGTCGAAGTGCCGGGCGCGATGGGGCCTTCGGGTACCGCACAATGACGCATCGCGCCAGCGAGCTCGAATTGCGCCGTTCCGTCGGGGCCCGATGCCCTGCCGGTAAGCCTCGCCGGCCTGGTATCCCGTCCCGTTATTCTCCGAGAAATGGTGACGAAGTGGCGCTTGGCGCAGCGCGGGAGCGCAACGGCCGAGCGCCCTTACAAGCGACTGAGCAGCTCCGCCTTCTTTTGGGTGAACTCCTCGTCGCTGAGAATGCCCTTGGCGCGCAGGTCGGCAAGGCGCTCGATGGCGGCGAAGAGGTCCGCCTCCCGCGCGGAGGGAGCGCCCGTGGCCGGCGCGGCGGCGGCCGGCGCGCTCAGGGGTCGGGGCGCAGCCGGCGGGTGGCCGTCGATGGAGATGATCGGCAGGCTCGCCAGATTTACGGTGCCGTACTGGCTGGTGAACAGGATCGACCCGCCCATGCCTTGCTGCTGGGAGAAGCCGCCGATCTGATGATCAAGAGTGTCGTAGACCCAGACCTGTCCGTTGGTCTCGACGGCGAGCCGACGGGCGTTGGCGAAGTAGGCGTAGCGGATGTTGTTCTGACTGCCGGTCGCGCTGGGGGCGCCAAGCTCCCGCGGCCACCAATGGGCAGCGGGGTCCGGCACAAACAGGCTCGACTCGCCCATGGGCGCCCCGGCGCCCTGGCTCTGCTGTCCGCCGCCACTCTGGCTCTGGGACTGGAAGCTGCCGCTGCGCAACAGACCTGGCTGGTTGGCGAGGATCCCGGAGATCTCCCAGCACAGGGCGTCGACGCGTCCCTTGAGGGCGTGGTTGAACATGTCGCCCAGCATCAACATGCCGCCCTGCATCCACTGACCGGAACCGGCAAACTCGGGATGATTGAACTGCGCCATAGAGCCGTTGCCGTTGAGCACGGCAAACAGCATGTGGGTCACGGCATCTGGACTAAAGCCGTGACGCTGCGAGAGATGATTGACGATCCGTTGGCCTTCGGAAGTGAGCTGTTGCATGGGGATACCGCCCTTAAGAGACTGTCGCGATCCGGCACCGACCGACCTCGCGCTCACTGCCGGGGATGCCGAGTTATCCCCGGCGACCTACCTTGGCGATAGACGGGCCGACTCGAGGACCGCGGAAGTCACATGTCGAGCCGTTCGGTCTCTCGGATCGGGAGCTGCGGCTACACGCACCAGGAGCATTGAGAATACGGTAGCCCGAAACCGGACGGCGGACAACGAAAAAGCGGCCGATGGACTGGCTCGGATGTCGCGGAACCCGTCGGCTCAACGATTCCAAGTTGAAGCTCATCGCTCCTGACGGGGGAGTGACATGGTCCGGAGCGCAACAGCGCGCGGCACGGGCGCGCGTAGGGCAGACGCCAGTCCCTTGATCCGGGGGGACAGCGGCAGCGGCGGCTCGACGCGTCGCAGCGCCTTTTCGGCATAACCCCCTGCACCTCACAGTGCGCAATGGGTCGCTCGGCCGGGCGTCCGTCGCGATGGAAAGTTGCGACCAGAGGGTCTGGAGAGCGGTGATCAATCCGCCGCGACCGAAGGGGGTCGAGAGCCACGGCACCCCAGCATAGGGATAGAGCCCGTGACGGGTCTCGGTGATGAGTAGTTGAAGGTCAGCGGCGGAGCGGTTGATCCAGTCGTTGAACTGCTCGTTGTCGGTGAAGATCTCGACCCGGGAGGCACGGTCGAATGCGACCTCGCTGCATCGGCGCTCGGACGTTGCGGTGCACTGCCGCGGGCGGGTCGTGGATCGGCGCTCCGTCTCCGATTCGGGCGCGTACCGGCGCATTAAATTTCTTGTGGCGCCATCAACCGGGCGGCGGGGGAAGCTCCCAGTCGAAACGCGGAAGGTTCTCGAAGGCCTGACAAATGCCTCGATTCCAGCTCTCGGAGAGCTGCCTGAGCACCGGCGAGTCGGCATCCAACGTGAGCCGATAGCTTAGCGCCATGCTGTCCTTCGGGTAGATGGCCACCTCGAAGGGAGGTCCTACGGTCACGTTGGAGCGCGAAGTGGCATCCAGCGACACGATGCATAGGCGTGCGGCGTCTGCTAGGGAGAGCCGCAGCTTGGCGATGCGGTCGAGGGCGGGCTTGCCGTACTTGTTTTCGCCGATCTGGAGGTAGGGTGTCTCCGGAGAGGCAGCGAAGTAGTTGCCCTGCGGGTAGATCATGAACAGGCCGTGAGACTCACCGGCGATCTGGCCCCCGAGAACCAAGGTGGTCTCTGCGCTCACACCGCTCTGCTGCAGGGCCGGGCCATGGTCCTTTTGCACCCCGAGGCTCACCCGGCCCACGTATTCTGCCGCCTCGAACAGATAGCGGGCGTTTAGTAAGGTGGTTCCCTCGGGGGGGTGATCCAGGTCCCGGCGGATGCGGTTTAGTACCTCTTGCGTGGTTGCGAGGTTGCCCGCGGACAGGAGTACAAAGATCCGGTCCGGTGCCGGCGTGAAGACATGCAGCTTGCTGAAGGTGGTAACGTAGTCGATTCCCGCGTTCGTGCGGGAGTCCGAGGCCATCACCAGACCTTCGTCCAGGGCCAGCCCGAGGCAGTACGTCATAAGGGTGGTTCCGACAGCCACGCGAACCGCGGTAACGGATATTCTAGTCCGAATGCCCGGGGCCGGAGCAGAATCACTGCCTCGACAAGATGCGCGTGGCCCACAGCTGACATATAGCGCCAATCGCCTTGCGCTTTGGCGCTGTCAAGCACCGGATTCAGGATACTGTTGCCGTACCTGCCGAGAATGTGTGAGGCTGCGACCTCGCCGCCAGGCACGCGCTACACCATGGCCAATCTCGCCGAGGGCCTTTCATGAGCATCGACTTGAGCGCCTACCCTTGCGAGGGGTTCTACGACGAACTCGTCGCCGCCCCCGGTGAGGTCCGACCGCATGCCGCCAATCTGCTGCGCGCCTTGGCCGATCTGGAGGCGAGTGAGCTTGCTGCGCGCCAGGAGGCCGCGAACGTTGCAATGAAGGAGATGGGCGTCACCTTTACCGTCTACTCGGAGGAGGGCGGCACCATCGACCGCTCGTGGCCCTTCGATATCATTCCCCGCATCATCCCCAAGCCCGAATGGGATCGCGTCGAGGCCGGGCTCAAGCAGCGGGTGCAGGCGCTGAACCTCTTCATCGACGACCTCTACCACGCCCAGAAGATCATCAACGACGGGGTCTTTCCAGAGGAGGTATTGGCCAAGGCGGTGAACTTCCGGCCCCAATGCGTGGGCATAGATCCCCCGCTGGGCATCTGGGCGCACATCTGTGGCTCGGACCTCGTGCGCGATGCGGACGGCACGATCTACGTCCTCGAGGATAACCTGCGCGTGCCTTCCGGCGTGTCCTATATGTTGGAGAACCGATTGGTCACCAAACGTGTTTTTCCCGAGCTCTTCGAGGACTACGCGCCCCTTCCCGTGGACGACTACCCGTCTCAGCTCTTCGACACCCTCGCCGCCGTGTCGCCGCGCCCGGCTGATTTCCCGGAAGCGGTGGTGCTTACCCCTGGCATATACAACTCCGCCTACTTCGAGCACTCGTACCTCGCCCAACAGATGGGTTGCGAGCTGGTCGAAGGACGCGACTTGTTCGTGGCCGACGACGACTGTGTGTACATGCATACGGTAGACGGTGCTGCACGGGTCGACGTCGTCTACCGGCGCATCGATGATCTCTACATCGACCCGGAGGCATTCAGACCGGATTCGGCCCTGGGCGTGCGCGGGCTCCTCCGCGCCTGGAAGGCCGGAAACGTCGCGCTGGCGAACGCCCCTGGGTCGGGCGTGGCCGACGACAAGGTGGTGTACGCCTTCGTGCCCGAGATCATCAAGTATTACCTGGATCAGGATCCCATCATACCCAACGTGCCCACCTACCGGTGCATGGAGCCCGAGGTCATGGACTACGTGCTGGCGAATCTTGACCAGCTCGTGGTCAAGCCCGCCAACGAGTCCGGCGGGTACGGCATGTTGGTGGGGCCGGTTGCCACGAAGGCGGAGCGCGAGACCTTCGCGGGGCTGATCAAGAAGGACCCCCGCAACTACATCGCCCAGCCCACGCTCAGGCTCTCCACCGTGCCGACGGTGACGGGAGATGCCGTCGCGCCGCGTCACGTCGACCTGCGGCCCTTCATCCTCTCGGCCGACCGGCAGCAGGTGACCATGGGAGGGCTGACGCGCGTCGCACTGCGCTAGGGGTCGCTGGTGGTCAACTCGTGCCAGGGCGGGGGGAGCAAGGATACCTGGATCGTCGAGGTGGGGCAGGGTTGAGCATGTTGTCGCGCGTCGCCGAGAATATTTACTGGCTTGCACGCTACGTCGAGCGCGCGGAAGACACCGCGCGGATCGTGACGGTCAACGCTAACCTACTCCTCGATCTGCCCAAGGGCATCGACCCGGGTTGGCGGCCCCTCATCGACATCACGGGCGCAAATGCCTTGTTCGAGGAGCTCCACAAGGACTATACGGAGCGCCATGTGCTGCGGTTTCTGCTCGCCGACGAGCGTCACTCCGGGTCGATCCTCTCCGCTTTGACGGCGGCGCGGGAGAACTGCCGCACCATTCGCGATGTCGTGCCGCGGGAGGCGTGGGAACAGCTGAACGAGCTCTATCTCTTCGCCCGCGACGGGCTGCAGGCCGGTCTAACGAAGCGGGGACGGCACCCTTACCTCAAGCGCTTGATCCTGGGTGCCCAGACGATCACCGGTTTGCTTGCCGGGACCATGCTCCACGACCAGGGCTATCACTTCCTGCGCATCGGGCGCAATCTGGAGCGGGCGGACATGACGACGCGGATTGTAGATGTCCGTTCCGCCAACCTGTTGCCGGCGGAGGCCGCAGAGCTGCGACCCTTCCAGACCATTCAATGGGTGAGTGTGCTCAAGTCAATGACGGCCTATCAGATGTACCGGCGTAGCCAACAGGTGCGCGTGCAGCGCGCAGCGGTGCTGCGCTTCCTGTTCCAGAGCTTGGCGTTTCCCCGTGCCGTGCACCATTGCTCGGAGGCAGTTCGCGCGAGTCTGGAGTCGCTCCCCCGTAACGAGGCGGCATTACGCGTGGTGGGTCGGCTGAAGCGGAACCTGCTAAGCACCAAGGTGGAGCGGCTCAGTCAGAGCGAGCTCCACGCATTTGTGGACGAGCTCCAGCTCGACATCGGTGACCTGCATGCGGAGATCGAGCGCTCCTGGTTCCGGCCTGCACTGGAA
>JARRNE010000098.1:0-15856 GCA_037385305.1 Chromatiaceae bacterium
AGGTACCGTCCAAGATGCCCGTGCGGGGCGTTCCCGCCCTGTCAGTCGTCATGCATATCGGCGTCATGACAACCTAGCGAACCGCAGATCGGGCCTGCGCTTCGCATCCCGGGGAACCACCCGTCGGATGGTGCCCCGGGAACGCACAAAGTCGTGCCAAGAGTTGCGGACCCGAGGCCCGCGGTCTTAACGCGCCTGGGGACGCGATTAGCTCGGGTTGTGGATATCGGCCCCCCCTCGGACAGAACCCGTCCCGGAGGTGCGGGGATCCGACGGGAGACTATCTTCTCTCATATTAACCGTTCCGGAGAATTTATCCACCCTAATTTCCGACGGCGCTTTGGCATCGGCCCTTCCGCCCCTGGTTTCCGGCTCTCCGGCGCAGTGCGCACCACCGCTCAGGCTTCCAAACGGGGACCTGCTGCGGTTAGCATCTCGTGCACTCTATTGATCCCCTGCCCATGGGTCCCCGATGAGCCTACTCCGCACCAAGGCGGTCAACGCCGACTACCTGAACGGGTCGAACCTTCGCCAGGTGTTGTCCGCCTTGGACCTGACACTGCTGGGGATCGGCGCCATCATCGGCGCCGGCATCTTCGTCCTCACGGGCATAGCCGCCGCCACTCAGGCGGGACCCGCCATTTTGCTGTCATTCGTCCTGTCCGGACTCGCCTGCGCCTTTGCGGCCTTGTCCTATGCGGAGCTTGCCGCATCGGTGGGCGGCTGCGGCAGCGCCTACGGCTATGCCTATGCGGGGCTGGGGGAGCTGGTGGCCTGGATCATCGGCTGGGACCTGATCCTGGAGTACGGGGTTGCGACGGCCGCGGTCTCCATCGGATGGTCCGGGTACGTAGCGAACGTCTTCGCAGCCGTCGGTCATCCCCTACCGGAGGCGCTGCTGCACGCGCCAATGGACGGGGGCCTGGTGGACCTGCCCGCGGTCCTGATCATCCTCGTGCTCGGCCTGCTGCTCGCCACCGGCGTGCATGCAAGCGCCCGCTTCAATGCAGCGGTGGTGCTGGTCAAGCTGACGGCCATCGGGGTGTTCATCGCGGCCGCGCTTCCCAGCGTCAACCCCGCCAACTGGCACCCATTCTTGCCCTTCGGATGGACCGGGGTCGCCCAGGGCGGCGCCATGGTGTTCTTCGCCTATATCGGATTCGACGCGGTCTCTACGGCGGCGGAGGAGGCCCGCAACCCCCAGCGGGATCTTCCCATCGGCATCCTTGCATCCCTCGCCATCTGCACACTGATCTACATCGTCGTCTCCGGGCTCCTCACCGGGATCGTCCCCTACCCCACCCTGAACGTCGCCTCCCCGGTCGCGGATGCGCTCCTGCGGATCGGTCATCATTGGGCATCGGCCGCAGTCGCGGCCGGAGCAATCGCCGGACTCACCTCTGTGATGCTCGTCCTCTACTACGGCCTGAGCCGCGTGTTCCTTGCCATGGCGAGGGACGGCCTACTGCCTCCGGTGTTCGCGGCGGTGAGCCCGAGAACGGGAACCCCCGCCCGAATCATTCTGGCAGCAGGCGTGCTCATGGCTGCGGTGGCCGGCTTCACCCCGATTCGGACGGTGGCGGAGCTGGTCAACATCGGCACACTCGCCGCGTTCGTCGTCGTCTGCGGCGGAGTCATCCTGATGCGCCGCTCCCATCCCGACATGCATCGCCCTTTCCGCGCGCCCCTGAGCCCGCTCACACCGCTTCTGGGGATTGCCTTCTGCCTCTACCTCATCGTCAACCTGGCCCCCCTGACCTGGCTCCGCTTCGTCGTCTGGATGATCCTCGGCCTCGCGGTGTACTTTTCTTACTCCCGCCGCCATAGCTCGCTGTCCGCTTTGGCGGACCGGGTTTGATGTCGATCACGCGCTCGCATTCGATTCCTGCGCCGCGTCTTCACTCCCCGCCGCCGCCCGCGCAAGCTCCAGCGGCAAATAGAAGCGGTGGACCCGGTTCAGCATCCAGAGACAGGTCAGAATCCCTACGAAGTGGGCCACGACGATATTGAAATTGGCCAGAAGGACGAACACATCCACGGCCCGGACGATCTTCTGTGGGTCCGTGATGGCAATCCCCGGCGGCTGGGCAACCGTCTTTGCAATCAACAGGGCAATGCTGAAGGCGGTACCCAGGATCGCAATCGTCAGTCCGAGCGAGCTGCCGAAATTGATGCCAGAGACCAGTCGGGTGATGCGGTGCTGGCAGCTGGTCGGGTCGAGGCCGCCCCTAAGCCCCTTCGCCAAGCGGGTGCAGTAGTAAAAGCCAATGACGGTGAGGGCAAGCAGGGCCGTGGCAAAATGCGCCCAGAACACGCCCTGTGCCCAGGACAGAAAACGAATATGCAGCGAGCTTGCGCTGTAGTACTGGCTGGACGCAGTCACGACCAGCAAGAGCACAGAAACCACTCCG
This sequence comes from Chromatiaceae bacterium, assembly GCA_037385305.1. GTDB lineage: Bacteria > Pseudomonadota > Gammaproteobacteria > Chromatiales > Chromatiaceae > JARRNE01. The sequence continues at coordinate 2,412 of JARRNE010000098.1, forward strand.
AGACACAGCTGGGACCAGAACCCAAGCCAACCGAAGATGCGAAGGTGGAAGGCGAGGGCCCGAGTTTCCGCCGTCGGTCCCTGCGATAGAGCCGCCGGTTCGGGGCGCGGCGGAATGCTGTCCTGCAACGATCGCTTGCGCGACCGGGCACGGCGCTCCTGCAGTCGCGCGACCAGCACCAGCAAGATGTGGAGCACAAACGCGGCGGACAGAGCAATCGCGGCCCCGTTATGCCACCGGCTGTACAGGCCGCTCAGATCCGCATCCTTCCAGCCCCAGGCGGGGACGGTCCAGCTCCAGATGTATACGGCCTTGCCGGCAAAGACCAGCGACAGATAGCCGGTCAGGGGCATCAGAATGAGCAAGAAGTACAAGATGATCGCCGTGGCACGCTCGGATGGCCGGGCCCAAGGCGGACTGAGCGCGGAGTACCTGACGGAGGCGAAGGTCAGCCGCCAAAAGACGGCGACGAAGGCTACGACGGCAATACTGAGCCCGAGGGAGATGTGCACCCACGAGGCAGCCTGGCGCTCAGGGATCGCACCCGGCCAAGAATGCAAAGACCAGCCCAGACCAAGCTGAGCGAGGGCCGTCAGGACCAGCAACCAGTGGAAGATCGACGAGACAAGGTCATAGCGGGCCACGGTGGGTGGCTGAGACGGTGGTGGCTGAGACGAGGGGGCCGGCTGTGCCAGTGGTGGCTCAGACAGTGGCTGCGCCGCCGTGAGGCGCTCCTCTTCGGCTTCGCCTTTGTCGGGTGTGGTCCGCACGGTTTCGGATTCCACTGGTCCCCCTTCGACGGGCTCGATGGCCGAAGCCGCCGATGCGCCGGGCGGGATGCTTGCCGGCCTCGTTTGATCGTGTTCGGCCATTGACGGGACAGTTTCCCTTTGTTGTTCCTGAGATTCGATCAGTGACTAAGCTGAAGCTCGCCATAACGCACGCCGAATCTCCATCGCCGCGCGCCGCATCACCCGTGCCAGCAAAACACTAACACATCCCATTGTCACGCATCGATCGCGCTGCAATGCCTGGATTTGGACGCGCGTACCGCCCTGGACGCCGAATAGATTGGCGCTGGCCCAGACTATCCGCCCGGAGACCGAGAAGGGTGTGAGACGGAGCCAAACGGCCGCTGCCGAAGGAACCGAGCCGCACTGAGCTCGACGGCGGGGCGCCGCAGTTGGTGCAATTTGCCCGACAAGCCGCCAAATGCACCAGGGCCTCGCGCGATCGCGATTTCTCGCCGGCAGGGTCATTGTGCCCGAAGGGCATGGATGACGGGCAGGCTTGCGGCCCGAACCGCCGGGAAGAAGCCGCCGACAAACCCGATCCCGACTGCCCACTGCACGCCCTGCAGCAGCAGTGCGGGGGTCACGTCGAATTGGAAGACCACCTGACTGAAGTTGGAGCCCAGGGTGGAGACCTGGTAGCCATTGAAGGCGGCCCAGGCGACGCCTGCGCCGAGCAGACCCCCTGCAAGCGCCAAGGCCATGGTCTCGAGCATCACGGCGAGCACCACCGGAACAGCGGTAAAGCCCAGCGCCCGCAGGGTGGCAATCTCCAGAGAGCGCCCGGCGACCGCCGCATAGGTCGTATTGAGGGCACCGAATACGGCCCCGAGCGCCATGATCACCACCACCACTGTGCCGACGCCGCGGATGACCTGGGTGAGCCGCTGCGACTGTTTGCCGTAATAGGCCCTCGTCGTCTGTACGTCGACCCGCAGCCGGGGGTCATGGGTGAGTGCTGCGGCGAGCCGCTCGATAACCTGGGGCTGCACCAGACGAGCGGTGACGGACTGGAAGCCATTACGCCGGTAGGCAGCCCCCACGGATTCTGCGTCCCCCCAAAGCTCCGACTCATGGGCGTCCCCGGAGGAAAAGACCCCGACGACCCGCCAGTCCTGGTTGTTGAGCCGGATGACCGAGCCGGGAGTCGCTCCCCTGAACTGGGCCTGCGCACCGCGGCCCACGATGAGCTCGCGCAGGCCGGGCTTGAAGCGCCGCCCCTGGATGATATGCACCCCGCGGCGCAGCAGCCAGACCTCGCGCCCCACCCCGCGCACCTCCACGTTGGCGTCGGTACCGGTGCTGCGCTTCGGAAGATTGGCAACGACCACAACCTCGGCCGACGCGATGGGGACATCGCGGTCATCTCGCAGAATCCCCGGCGCCTGTGCGATGAGGGTGACGGCGGCACGGTCGAGGCCGGAGGAGAGCTCAGCGTCGGCCCCGGCGCGGAGCACGATGGCGGTGTCGTCGTCGCCGGCGCTGCGCAGGGTCGCCTCGAACCCCTCGGCCATGGCCTGCAGCGCCACACAGACGCCCACCACACCGGCGATACCCACCAGAACCACGGAGGTCGCCCCGAGCCGCTGCGGAATGGTGACGATCCCCATCCAGGCGATGGCCAGGACCTGTCGGCCCTGTGTGCTTGCGATGAGCCAGACCGCAAACAGCGCAACGGGCGCAAGCAGCATCAGGGGCGCGGTGAACCATGCCCACAAGCCAACCGAGACGGCGAGCGCCAGACCCGACGCCCGCAAGGGCTTCCGCAATCCGCCCACGATCGCCTCAGTGTCCGGCCAGGGCATCGACAATGCTGATGCGCTTGGCCTTGAGCGCCGGAGGGAGTCCCACTGCCAGGGCGATCAGAAAGATGAGGCAAAGCCCAAGCTCCCAGCTTTGCGGCTGCATGGTCACGTCAAGCTGCCCCGCGCTCAGGTCCCGCACCGCCGGCAAGGTCGACCAGGCCAGCGCCATTCCTGCGACTCCGCCGAGCACAAGGAGGGCGCCGGATTCGGCCAGGACAAGCCCGACTACCGCAAGATCGCTGAATCCGATGGTCTTGAGGACCGCGAGCTCCGGGATTCGTTCGCGGATGGATTGGGACATGGCATTACCTGTCATCAACAGCAGGGTGAAGAAGACCGCACCCATGATCCCGGTCACGATCAGACCGATGTCGCCCACCTGCTTGGCGAAGGAGCGCTGAAAGTCCCGCTCGCTCTGGGTCTTGGTCTCGTCGGCGGAGTTCGCGAACTGGCGATCGATCGCCCCGGCCACTCGGCTCGCATGGGTCGGATCATCGATGCGTACGGCATACCAGCCGACCGTACCGGGACGATATCTCGGGTCTCGGCCCTCGTCGAAATAATCCCAGCGGAACAGCATCTGCCGCTCGAGGCCGCGCAAGGCGGGGTCGGATACGCCATAGATCCCGACCAGATCGAAGGTCCAGGCGTTGCTGCCGTCCTTGCGGGGGAAGATGGTCGCCTGCAACGGGATCTTGTCACCGATCTTCCAGCCGAACTGCTCCGCGAGCGCTTGGCCCACAATGGCACCGGTGCGCGTGTCCAGGAAGGCCTTGCGCTCAGCGGGCGGAAGGACCAGCTCTGGATACATCGCGAGGTAGGTGTCCGCGTCCACTGCAAAGTTCGGGAAGAAGTTCTTGGGGTCCTGATAGACGCCGCCGAACCAGTTGGCGTAGGTGATGGCCTTCACCCCCGCCACCGACTGGATGCGGCTCAGGTACCCCAAGGGCAGCGGCTGGATGATCGAGAAGCGCGAGGCGACGATCAGACGGTCGATGCCGATGAGGCTCTCCGGGGCCTCAAAGGCGACGCGCACCGCGTCCAGCATGCCGAACAGGGCGAAGGCCGCCGTCACCGACAGCATGGTCAGCAAGGTGCGGGCCTTCCTGCGCAGCAGCGCCGCGACGAGCAGCGGAAGGTATTTCAACCTCGAGTCCTCACGCCACCTGCTCCACCAGGGTGCCCTTGTCCAGGTGCAGGGTGCGCCTGGCAAACTCCGCGGCCTTGGGATCGTGGGTGACCATGATCATGGTCTTGCCGTAGTCGCGGTTCAGCCGCTGCAGCAGGGTGAGGACCTCTTCGGCGGAATGCCGGTCGAGATCCCCCGTCGGCTCGTCGCACACGAGCAGCGTCGGGTCCGAGACGATGGCCCGGGCGATCGCCACTCGCTGCTGCTGGCCGCCCGAGAGCTGCGCCGGCTTGTGGCTCGCCCGATCCAGGATCCCCACCAACTCGAGGGCGATCAGGGCGTTACGCCGGCGGCGGGCGGCGGGGAGGTGCGTCAGGAGCAGGGGCAGCTCCACGTTCTTCTGCGCCGAGAGGGCGGGCAGCAGGTTGTAGAACTGGAACACGAAGCCCACGTGCGCGGCCCGCCAGCGGGCAAGCTCGCCGGAGGACATGCGGTCGATCCGCCTTCCGGCGACGCGCAGGCTGCCGTCGGTCGGGCTGTCCAGCCCGGCGATCAGATTGAGCAGGGTGCTCTTGCCCGAGCCGGAGGGGCCCATGAGGGCGAGAAAGTCCCCGTCGGGGATCGCGAGGTCCACGTGGTGGAGCACCTCCACCGCCTCGCGACCCCGCTGGTAGACCTTGCTCAGCTCCCGGATCTCCACCAGGGGCAACGGCCTTTCGGCGATCCCCATGTCCGCCGCCCGCACGCCGCCTGCTCAGGCCCCGGGGGCGCGGGCCGCGATGCGCATCCCGTCCGCCAGGCCGGACGGCGGATCACGTACCACGCGCTCGCCCGGGCGCAGGCCCACCTGCACCAGGCGCCGGTCCCCCAGACTCTGCCCGAGGGTGACCGCGCGGCGAGACACCCGCACCCCCATGTCGGGCAGGATACGCGGATCTTTCTCTTTGACGGCGATGCGCACCTTGACCGTCGCCTTGCTGCGGTCCGCGGTGGGGATGATGGCAATCACCGCGGCGGGGATCTTCCAATCGGGATAGGCATCGAGCACCGCCTGCACCGGCTGGCCCGGCTTCACCCGGTTGATGTAGGCCTCGTTCACGTCCACCTCGATCTCCAGGGAGGCCATGTCCACGATGGTCCCGATCCCGGTGCGGGTGTAGCCGCCGCCCGCGGAGCTGGGCGAGACGATCTCCCCGGGCTGCGCCGTCTTGGCGACCACCACGCCCGAGAAGGGCGCCCGCAGGATGGTGTTGTCGTAGCCGACCTGGGCGACCTGCACCTCCGCCTCCGCGACATCGACCTGGCTGCGCTGGGCCTCGAGCTGCGCCGACAGGGCGTCGAGCTGGGTACCGGCGTTCTCCAGGGCCTCCTCCGAGGCCAGGCGCTTGTTGCGCAGCTCCCGCTGGCGCTTGAGATCGCGCTCGGCCTGATCGCGCTTCACCTGGATCTGGCCGAGCTGGGCCTGGGCGGCGAGCAGGCGCGCCTGCGCCAGCTGGAGCTGGGCGCCGGCATCGCTGTCGTCCAGGCGCGCGATGACCTGACCGGCCTCTACCCGCTCACCCTCCTCGATCAGGACCTGCTCGAGCTTTCCCGGGATCTTGAAAGAGACCGTGGCCTACCGCCGCGCCGTCACATAGCCGGTGGCCTCCAGCACCGCCTCCCTGCTGCCCGCCGCTGAGGGCGACTCGGCAACCGCCGTGTCCACCGCCAGGGCCTTGCCCACCAGGGCGAAATAGCCCCAGCCCGCGAGCACGACCAGCGCCCCCGCAACAAGCAGGAGCCAGGTGCGGCGACGCCAGCCCCCAGGCTCGCGCTCCTCCGGAGCGATGCGCAGCTCTTCGAGAAGATCCTGATCACTCATCACAAGGACAAGCCGTCCGAGAGCAAAGGCGGGAGTACCCCGACAATTGGCCCGACGCTGCGACCCCCGCCCTGATACGCCGTGACAACAGTCACGAAATCCACTTGGGCTGCGAGCTACAGTTATCGCCCGGGGACCAACTGCCACCACCTGCGCCAGAGGTTAGGCCCCCGATACTCGACGGGCAAGCGTACGGCAACAGATTCCGGTGTGCCTGCTGGATATCCGCCCGCCTTCGTCCGACAAATTAGGAGCGATCCCAAATGAGCACGAGTTCCGAGACCCGAAGCGCCGACCAGCCGAGGACGAAACCGAGTGTGTCCTTTTCGCTGCAGAGCACGCTCGGCGATTACGAGGTGGAGGAGGTCAACATGTGGGAGCTTGCTGGTCTCTTGGCTCAGGCGCAAGATCAGGCGCAAGACGAAAAAGGCGAGCCTGAGGCCGCCGCCGGTGCGGTGGGCGCTTGATAGGGGTCTTCGGATGGTGAAGATGGCAGGGCCCTGTCTTTTGGACACGTCGAGTCACGAAGGCCCGCCAGCTCACCGACGTGGCTGACCCGATCCACACCGCATCGCCCAGACTTTGGGCTGCAGGGCAGCACCCACTGCGCCCGAGGGACGACCTGTAGGGGCGACGAGCCCCTTCAGGTCGCCAAGGGCCGAAGCCGTCTCGCCGAAGGCTATCCGGACAGCCTGCTCTCCGGGGGGCGACGCGCTGACGCGGCTATCGCCACGTCAGGCTAAGCGTGTCGTCGCATGGCTTCCCGGCAATCGCCCAATCGGTCGCTCACCTGGTCAGGTCGTTGCAGTCTCCACGAAGTCCTGACGCTGTAAGATCGCGCTGTCTATCCCGCAATCGGAGGGCCGCAAGACCTTCGCAATCTGGAAGCTGGCGCTTGCTCCCCCCGCGACGTCCGCGAGATCGACGCAGCGCGGGCGAACGGGGCGGCACTTGGCATCCTTGACGATCAGTACCGTGGGGCGAAACTCGTACTTCTGGTTGGTTCGCACCACAATGGCGTACTTCCCGTTGTTGAGCTGGACGGCGCTGCCCGGCGGGAAGAGTCCGACAGCGCCAATCAGCTCGGATACCAGCTGCCCGTCGTAGTGATTGCCGCTTGCGGCCTGCAGGATCTTAAAGGCCTCGATGCTCGTCTTCCCTTCCGCATAGACACGGTCGGTGGTCACGGCGTCATAGGTGTCCGTAATGGCAACAATGCGGGTCAGGAGACCCATATTGCCTTCCTTGATGCCACGGGGATAGCCTGATCCGTCCAGGCGCTCGTGGTGCGTGTAGGCGACCTCCGCTGCCGCTCTGCCCACCCCTTCACAACCCTCCACGATGCCTTTCCCATGGGTCGGATGCAGCTGGATGACCCTGAATTCCGCCGGGGTCAAACGCCCCCGCTTGGTAAGGATCTCTTTTGGCGTCAGAAGCTTGCCGACATCGTGGAGCAGCCCGGCCATGCCCAGATCCATGAGGGCTCGATCCGGCAGCCCCAAATGATGCCCCAGCACCATGGAGAGGATGGCCACGTTCAGACTGTGCTGTGCGGTGTACCGATCCTTGTCCTTGATACTCGCCAGAAGCGCCATGGCCCCGGGGTCACGTGCGACCTGCTGCGCACAGGCAGCGACAGCCTCTTTGGCCGCAGGGACATCGACGCTGCGACCCCACCGGAGGTCGCGCATAACCGCCCGCACCTGTTTGCCGGTGTCGTCATAGGAGCGACGCGCGATTTCCAGCGAATGGATGATGGAAGCAGGGGAATCGCCGCTCTTCGCACGTCCGCGAAGAACGGAAGGGATCCAGCGGCGCACCCGCTTGGGGCTTGTCGGTGGAGCCACATCATGAATGCAATCTGCCCTGACGCTGAGGTGCGCTGCAGCGCCCCCCCGCTTGCGGATCGCCGCCCCAACGCTCTTCTCTGTATCCACGTACACGTATGCGCAGACGCGCTTCACCGCCTGGATATCCTCGATGGAGCGCAGCGGAAACCCTTGGAAGCCGAAAGGCGACTCCAACCAGGGGCGATCGAGCTCGGAGACGAACATGCCGATCTTCAGCTCCGAGGCCGCAAGCCTGAGCTTGTACTCCGTGGATCCGGTGGCACCGTCCCGATCCGGGCCTGCAAGGGTAGCAGAGCGGACGGACGAATTCCGTCCGTCGCCGCCGGACCTGTCCAGGCCGGGAAGCGGCAGAATGCGCGCACCCCCGCCTCCCGGACGGACAATGCCTTCAGGCGTCGCCCCGGTTGCCCGTCCAGCCTTCCGGTCGCCCAGGTTGGGGTCGGTCATGGATAGACTCCGGTCGGTCGGAAGCAGCCGACTCCCGTTCCGATCAAGCAGTTCCCGTAAAGGATTAGATTAGGGTGCAGGTCCCAATCCGGAAGTGACCGCGGTCACACCACGGCAGGCGCTCCCGGTCGCTTGGCGATTCTGTGACCGATGTGGTGACCCCGGGTCAGCGACCGTAGAGCTTGATGATCCGGCAGAGCCGGGCCGGAAGGTCCGGATGCACCTGGTCCCACGAAAACCGCCATCCCCAGTTTCCCTCGGTGGTTCCCGGCACATTCATCCGGTGCCCGCTGTCGAGCCCCAGGATGTCCTGCATGGGCAGGATGGCGAGGTGCGAGCGCGAGGCCAACGCACAGCGAATCAGGGGCCACGGCATCGGCTCTTGTGACACCCCGAGATACTCGTCCACATAACCCCGCGTGTACTCATCCAGGGAATCGTACCAGCCCAGGGTGGTCTCGTTGTCGTGCGTACCGGTATAGACCAGGGAGTCGCGGTCGTGCCGGAAGGGCAGATAGGGATTGGCGCTCTCGCCCGAAAAGGCGAAGTGCAGCACCTTCATTCCGGGCAGGCGGTACTTCTTCCGCAAGGCGTCCACGGCGGGCGTGATGAGGCCGAGGTCTTCGGCGATGAGCGGCAGCCGTCCGAAGCGCTGATGCAGGCGCTCGAAGAGCTCATCGCCCAGCGCCTTCACCTCTGCCCATTGACGGCGTATTGCTCCTCCCCCGGAATCTCCCAATAGGACTCAAAGCCGCGGAAGTGATCGATCCGGATCATGTCGAACAGCCGCATCTGGGTGCGCACCCGGTCCAACCAGAAGCGGAACCCGTCCGCGAGCATCTCTTCCCATCGGTAGAGGGGGTTGCCCCACCGCTGACCGGTCGCCGAAAAGTAGTCCGGCGGCACCCCGGCCACCACCCGCAGACTGCCGTCGCCGTTCAGATCAAAGTCACTCGGGCGGGCCCATACCTCGGCACTGTCATGCGCGACGAAGATGGGCATGTCGCCGAAAAGCTTCACCCCACGCCCGTTCGCGTAATCCCGCAGGGCCTTCCATTGGCTGAAGAACAGGAACTGCTCATAGACGATGTAATCCAACTCGCGCGCCAAGCGCCCGCGCGCCGCCGCCAGGGCGCGGCAGGGCGCGGGGATCTCGATGACGCAGAGGGTCCGGCCAAGACCACCAGCACTGGCCCGTATCCTCGCGCAACGCCCGGAACAGGGCATAGTCCTGCAGCCAGTAGCCGTTCTCGGCCGCGAAGTCCGCAAGCGCGCGGCTGTCCTCGTCGGTCGCCAGCCGCTGAAAGCCCGCCCAAGAGGCCCGCAGCGCTTCCCCGTCCAACGCCGCTGAATCACCCTCCTGAACAGCCTCTGCCTGCTGCAGCCAGCCCCGCTGGAGCAAGGGCGCCAGGGAGATCATCCGCGGGTTCCCCGCGTGGACCGAGCTCGTCTGATAGGGCGAGTTCTCCATCTGCGTCGGCCCGACCGGCAGCATCTGCCAGACCGTCACACCGCAGTCGGCCAGGAAGTTGGCGAAGTTGAACGCCTCCGGGCCGAGGCATCCCCAGAGGCCCGGGCCCGGGAGCGAGGTCAGATGAAGCAATATGCCGACGCGGCGGCGGTCGAGACAATCGGCCGGTGGCCGCTCTTCGGTTGACATGCTCGCGAGGATTCTCGATCTATCCGTCCAAGTACGACTGTCCAAGACCCGCAGTAGCGCCCATAGCTCGGGAGCTCCTTTCGGTACTCGCCCGATGATGGAGGATCAGGCAAGGCAGGAGCAGGGGGACACCAGGGGCCGGCGTACTTTCAGCGCCCGGGGCTCGCGAAGGGGGGGTGGAGGGGCAGCCTTCATCGGACATGGTTGACGTCCTGGGCCAGCATCTCCGGCGTGACGAGGGTCACACCGCTCTCAGTGACATAGAAGCCATTCTGCTTATCGGCACGCCGGTCCCTGCCGAGGGCCATCCCCTCCGGAATCCGGGAGCCCCGATCAATCACGGCCGTGCTGATCTCGCAGTTGCGGCCAATGTCCACATCCGGGAGGATCACCGAGTCGTGCACGTAGGAGTATGAGTTGACCCGGACGTTGGAGAACAGCAGGGAGTGCCGGACCGTTGCCCCGGAGATGATACAGCCTCCTGACACCATGGAGTCGACCGCCATGCCGCGACGGTCCTCGTCGTCAAAGACGAACTTGGCCGGGGGGAGCTGCTCCTGGTAGGTCCAGATCGGCCAAGTCTCGTCATAGAGATTGAGCGGCGGCGTCACGCCGATCAGCTCCAGGTTGGCCTCCCAGAAGGCGTCGACCGTCCCCACGTCACGCCAGTAGGCTTGGGCACCGCTGCGCACATCGCGGAAGGGGTAGGCAACCACCCGATACTGCTCGATCACCCGCGGGATAATGTCCTTGGCGAAGTCGTGGCTGGAGTGCTTGGTGTCCGCATCTGTCATAAGCTGCTCGAACAGGAACCCCCGGTTGAAGACATAGATACCCATGGAGGCCAGGGCCACGCCCTCGCTACCGGGCATAGGGTCCGCATCGGAGGGCTTCTCGCGGAAACGCCGCACCCGGTGGTCCTCGTCGATAGACATCACGCCGAACTCCCGCGCCCGCACGAGATCCACCTCGATGCAGCCGACTGTCATGTCGGCCCCGGACTCCACATGGGCGGCGACCATGGCGCCATAGTCCATCTTGTAGATGTGGTCACCGGCGAGGATCAGGACATACTCCGGGTTGTGATTGCGAATGATATCCAGATTCGGGAAGACGGCATCCGCGGTACCGGCGTACCACGCAGTCTCCGCGACCCGCTGCTGTGCCGGCCAAAGCTCCACGAACTCGCCGAACTCGCCGCGCAGGAAGCCCCATCCCTTCTGGATGTGGAGGATGAGGGAATGGGCCTTGTATTGGGTAAGTACCCCGATGCGGCGGATGCCTGAGTTGATGCAGTTGGAGAGGGGGAAATCCACGATCCGGAACTTGCCGCCGAAGGGAACCGCCGGCTTCGAGCGCCATTTGGTGAGGTGCTTGAGCCGGGCGCCACGGCCGCCCGCCAGAATCAGTGCCAGGGTGTTGCGGGTAAGTCGGCTAACGAAACGTGGATTCGTATCCGGCATAAAATCTCCCGCCCCCTCGGCGCCTCCATCGTGAGCTGAACCCCTATGGTACCATCATCGAGCCGGGGCGCACGGCCCCCACGCGCACCGCCTTCTGCCCGGCCCCGTCCTGCCCGCAACAAGAGCTCCGCCGCAGATCATGCCACAGGGTAACCCCACCGCCGAGCATATCACCGAGCCCACAAGACGCGTCCTAGAAGCCCGACACCACAACCCCTTTGAGGTCCTTGGCAGACACTCGGAGGGCGACCATGTTGTTATCCGGGCCCTGCTGCCCCGGGCGCGGCGGGTACGCATCGTGGAGAGCGCCGTCGAGCTGGAGCGCATCGAGGACACTGCCCTGTTCGTCTGGCGGGGTCCGGCCGCCCAGGCGCCGGCGCGCTACCGTCTGCACTGGTACGACCCCCAGGGCAACATCCATCACCGGTACGACCCCTACTGCTTCCCGCCGCAGATCGGCGACTTCGACCTCCACCTCTTCGGGGAGGGCCGTCACTGGCACGCCTACCGTTTCCTCGGCGCCCACCCGCGGACCGTGGAGGGGGTGCCCGGCGTGCAGTTCGCCGTCTGGGCGCCCAACGCGGAGCGGGTCAGCGTCGTCGGTGATTTCAACGACTGGGACGGGCGTGCCCACCCGATGCGGGTGCGCGGCGGCTCAGGCGTTTGGGAGCTATTCATTCCGCAGATCGAGCACGGCGGCTACTACAAGTTCGAGCTGCGCGACCGGCACGGAAATGTGCACGTCAAGATCGACCCCTATGCGGCCGCCTTCCAGCAGCGGCCGGACACCGCAGGCATCGTGTGCGAGCCAACCGCCTACCGTTGGCACGATCAAGCGTGGCTGCAGGCCCGGGCGAAGGCGGACTGGCTGCATCGCCCCATGTCGATCTATGAGGTCCACCCGGGCTCCTGGCAGACCGCCCCCGACGGCGCGTTCCTGAATTACCGTGAGCTCGCCGAGCGCCTTGCCGCCTATGTGGACAAGATGGGGTTCACCCACGTGGAGCTCCTTCCGATCACGGAGCACCCGCTGGACGCCTCCTGGGGCTACCAGTCCACCGGCTACTTCGCTCCCACCAGCCGGTTCGGCTCGCCGGACGACTTCCGCTACTTCGTGGACCACCTGCACCAACGAGGCATCGGCGTCATCCTCGATTGGGTGCCGGCCCACTTTCCGCGGGACACTGTCGCCCTTGCCCGGTACGAAGGGTCCGCACTTTACGAGCATGCCGATCCCCGGCTCGGCGAGCACAAGGACTGGGGCACCCTGATCTTCGACTACGGCCGCAACGAGGTGAAGAACTTCCTCCTCTCCAGCGCCCTCTTCTGGCTGGAGGAGTTTCATCTGGACGGGCTGCGGGTGGATGCGGTCGCGTCCATGCTGTACTTGGACTACTCCCGCAAGCCCGGCGAGTGGGCGCCGAACAAGTTCGGGGGCAACGAGAACCTCGAGGCCGTCGAGTTCCTGCGCCAGCTGAATACGGTCACCCACGAGCAGCATCCCGGCACCCTGATGATCGCGGAGGAGTCGACCTCCTGGCCAGCCGTCTCCCGGCCAACCTACGTGGGCGGACTAGGTTTCAGCATGAAATGGAACATGGGGTGGATGCACGACACCCTGTCCTACATGTCCAAGGACCCGATCTACCGCCACTACCATCACGATCTGCTGACCTTCGGGCTCATCTACGCCTTCAGCGAGAATTTCGTCCTCCCGTTTTCCCACGACGAGGTCGTGCACGGCAAGCGGTCGCTGCTCGACCGAATGCCGGGGGATGCCTGGCAGAAGTTCGCATCCCTGCGACTCTTGTTGACCTTCATGTTCACCTACCCGGGGAAGAAGCTGCTGTTCATGGGCTGTGAGTTCGGCCAGGGTCGAGAGTGGAGCTTCGCCGAAGAGCTCGACTGGTATCTGCTCGACCGCCCTCAACACCAGGGCGTCCAGCAGCTCGTCGCCGACCTCAACCGCCTCTATGGCGCTCTACCGGCCCTCCATGAGGTGGACTTCGAAGGCAACTTCACGCCCATCCCGCGGACCAACTACCGGGTCGGCGTCCCCCTCGCCGGCTCTTATCGGGAGGCCATGAACTCCGATGCCGAGACCTACGGCGGCACCAACATGGGAAACCAGGGCGGGCTGCAATCAGAGCCTGTCAGCTGGATGGGCCGACCCCACTCCCTTCCCGTAACCCTGCCGCCCCTGGGCGCGGTTGTGCTCGTGCACGAGACGCTGCCGGCGAAAGATCCCGGGCAGGAAGCGACGACCCTGACAGACGATGCGGAGGATGCGGACGGGCAATAGGTGGGCGATGCCCCCCGCCCATCCGGACCACGCCGAGCGGGCTCGGGCAAGATCGTGGCGGAATCGGGAACTGGTGAAGGGGGCATCCAGGCCCCGACCCACCTCAGAACGATTTGTGTTAGGGTGTAGCGTCTGTC
>JARRNE010000099.1:0-7000 GCA_037385305.1 Chromatiaceae bacterium
CGAGCTCGTCGGAGGCGAGCGTGCGTTCGTCGCGCCCGTCGTATTCGTCCGGGGGGGCCTGGGAGAGGATGGTGATGACGTAGGAGTCCTCGGCGGAGACCTCTTCGCGCGTGTAGCCGACGTATCCGATGGTCCGCCGGGCGACGTCGGCCACGTCCACGGTGCCCGCCGAGGCGAAGCGCGTGGCCACGAACAGTACCCCCTTGGCGACCGCGCACTCCGCCCGGACGTGGGAGAGCGGGTCTTCCGTCAGGTAGGCGTCCACGATGGCGTCGCTGATGACGTCGCTCAGCTTGTCCGGGTGACCTTCGGTGACCGATTCGGAGGTGAAGACGTAATCGTCCCTTGTCATGCGGTTTCTCCTGCTTCGAAGGCGGTGAGGCGCTCCTCACCCGATCGCCTGGTCGCGGTCTTGAGCAGCTCGTTGACCAGCAGTGGGGCCACACTGCCCGCGCACATCACCAAGGCATCAGGGGCGGTGAAGGGGGTGATGCCCAGGAGGGTGCGCAGCCCGGGCACCAGTGCGGCCAGGATCTGGACGACGAGGGAGATGCCGACGGCCCCGCTGAGGTAGGGGTTGGGGGGCCGCCCGCTGCGGTCGAAGATGCTGGTGCGGCCTGACCGGCAGGCGAAGGCATGAAGCAGCTGCGCCGACGAGAGGGTCATAAAGGCCTGGCTGCTGGCCTGCGGACCCGCGCCGCAGCGCGAGAGGGCGTAGAGATAGCTGCCCAGGGCACCGGCGGTGATGATCAGGGACTCGCGGCTCGTCTGCCAGAGGTCCTCGCGGCGCAGGATCGGTTCCCGGGGATCCCTGGGAGGCTGCTTCATGACGTCGGACTCGGGGGGCTCCGCCGCCAGGGCGAGGCCGGGAAAGATGTCCGAAATCAGGTTGATCCACAAGAGCTGCATGGGGGTGAGCGGCTCGCCGAGCCCGAGTCCCACCGCCGCCACCATGACCTCGATCTCGCTCAGGTTGGTAGAGAGGAGGAATCGCAGGGTCTTGCGGATGTTGCCGTAGATGGTCCGCCCTTGGCGCACCGCCTCCAGCATGGTGTGCAGGTTGTCGTCCTCCAGCACCACATCCGCCACGGATCGGGCCACGTCCGTGCCGGAGCCGCCCATGGCGACCCCGATGTCAGCGGCCTTGAGTGCCGGGCTGTCGTTCACCCCGTCGCCGGTCATGGCGACGACCCGCTGGCCACGCTGCTGGGCCTGCACGATCCGGAGCTTGTGGCCGGGACTGACCCGGGCGAACACGTCCACCTTGTCCACCACCCCGGCGAGGATCTCCGGGTCGAGCTGCTCCAGGGAGTCCGAGTCCAGGATCTCCAGGTTGCCGTCCCTTGCCAGATTCAGCTCGCGGGCGACGGCGTAGGCGGTGGCGCTTTGGTCTCCGGTGACCAGGACGGTCTCGATGCCGGCATCGTGGAAGTCCCGCATGAGCCGCGGCATGTCCCGACGCAAGGGGTCGCGCATCCCGATCAGGCCCAGCCAGACGAGATGCTTCTTTCTGACCTTCTCCCCCTCGCCGCTCTCCACGAAGGCCACGCCGAGGACACGCAGCGCCTCTCCCGCCAGACGCGCATTCGCCGCGAAGACGGTCGCCCGGTGCCCGTCGTCCAGCGGTCGAATCTCACCATCAATCATCACGTTGGTGCACATGGCGAGCACCTGCTCGGGACTGCCCTTGACCGCCAGCAGGGTGCGGCCCTCTCCCATCTGGTGGAACGTCCGCATGAAGTGGCGGTCCTCCGTGCGATACTGCAGCTGCGCCCGCGGTCGCTCCCGCCGCAGGGATTGGACGTCGATGCCGCCGTCCAGCGCCGCACGGACCAGGGCATTCTCGGTGGGGGAGCCCTTGAGAACCGGGCCGTCCGGCCCGTCTTCGACCTCGGTCTCGCTGCAGAGGGCGACGATCTCCAGGAGGCGCTGGACCTCCGGGTGCTCGGCGGGGACCAGAGGGGCATCCGCGCGGAAGAGCTTCCCGTCCCTGACGCGGATCTGCCGGTCGCCGGCGCACAGGGCGACCACCGTCATGCGGTTGAGGGTCAGGGTCCCCGTCTTGTCCAGGCAGAAGACCTGCACCGCGCCGAGGGTTTCCACCGCGTCGAGCTGCCGGATGAGCACATGCTGACGGCGCATGTGGCGCAGCCCCAGGGCCAGCGTAGTCGTGGCCACCGCAGGCAGCCCTTCCGGGACGGCGGCCACCGCCAGCGAGGTCGCCGCCTTCAGCATGGGGAGCCAGCCGTAGCCGCGCAGTAGGCCGAGCCCGAATACCCCGACGCAGATTCCGCCGCTGATAAGGGCCAGCTGGCGGCCCATGTCGTCCAGCTGCCGCTCCATCGGCGTATCCGGCGTCTGGGTGCCTTCGATCAGGGTGTGGACTTCGCCCATCTGGGTCGCCACGCCCGTGGCGGTCACCAGGCCGCGGCCCCATCCCCCGGTCACGGAGGCGCCCATGAACACCATATTGTCCCGGTCGGCAAGCGGGGTCTCGGGAGGCAGCTGTACTTTGGCGTCCTTGACCAGCGGCATGCTCTCGCCGGTTAGGGGTGACTCATCCAGGGTCAGACGGTGTGCCGAGACGAGACGGGCGTCCGCAGCCACGTAGGCCCCCGGGGAGAGGATCAGGAGGTCCCCGGGCACGATGTCCTCCACCGGGACCGTGGTCTCCTTGCCACCGCGGATCAGCGTGGCTTTGCGTCGGGGAGGGCGGCCGAGGGCGGAGATGGTGCGCTCGGCCTGGCGCTCCGTGGCAAACCCCACGACGGCGTTGATGAGGACCACCGCCGCGATGGCGGCCGCATCCAGCAGACCGCCGGTGGCCACGGAGATGGCGGCCGAGATGCCGAGCAGGCCCACGGGGAGGGAGACGAGCTGCCCGAGAAAGATCGCGATATCCGAGCGCCCCTCGGTCTGCGCGAGTGCGTTGGGACCGTGGGTGCGCAGCCGAGCACGCGCTATGTCCGGGGCCAGCCCGGCATCGGCCGAGCTCTGAAGCCGAGCCACAACCTCAGTCACGCCCAGCGCGTGCCAGGCGGTCGTCTCCCGTTGGGGGCGCGTCCCTGCCACGGGCTTGCGGCTCGAACGGTCGGACTTCTGTGCCTCGTCGGGGGGGCGGCGGTCTTCAGGCTCGCCGGCTTCGGTAGGGCTCTTCTCGGCCCTGTTCGCCCCTAACCGGACGCCGTGCTGCGCAAGGAGGGTCTCGATGGCCTGCTGAAGCCGAAGGGAATCCAGGGCGGGGTCGAAACGTACCAGGATGCTGGCGGTCAGGGGATTGGCCCGGGCGCTGCGTATGCCCGACCGGGCACACAAGCCGCGTTCCACGGACCGGCAGCGCTGCTCTTGGCGGTAGAGGCCCAAGACGCGGAACCGGGCACGGCCCGGGGTCCCGTCATCCAGGGGGACTACCGGTGCGCCGAGGGTCACACGAGGCCCGAAAACGCGGGCAGAGATCTGCGATATCACCGCTACAATCGGCCGCTGTCCTGCTCCGGCGAAGTCTGCTCCTCACCGGGGCGGCGAGCCTGGCCCACCTCCTCCCTACGGCCATCCTGTAGGGCATGTGTGCGGGGGCCGAGGCTGCGCTGGCTTCCCGCGAGGATTCTGTGCACCTTCCGGAGGGCCGTGCGAGCGGGATTTCGGCAGACTAGGCTCCACCCCTCGGCGCGGCCTCCGTGACCGTTAGCGGGAGGTGCCGACGAGGCCGCCGCGCTTGCCGCTGTCTCAGTATCTTCCGTGGTCCTTCGCGATATAGTTCGTCAGCTCAACGTACTGAATGTTCATGCGGCGCAGGATGGTGTGGATCGTTCGAATGATCGCGCGCATGACCTTGTAGACCAGGTCCGGGTCCTCCGGCAGCAATTCCTCCATGTCCTGCCGGCTGAGGGTAAATACCTCGGAATTGTTGAGCGCCCGGACACCGGCGCTGTGCTCGACGCCATCGATGAAGCCCATCTGACCTATCATGTCGCCTTCGTGCAGCACCTGCAGCGACACCATGTCGCCGCCACCGGCCTCCTTCACCACCTCGAAGCTCCCGCGTGTGACGACGTGGAGCGTATCGTCCCGATGCCTCTCCTCGAATAGGAGCTCCCCGTGCTCGAGGCCGCTTGCGCTCACGACCTTTGCCAGGCGTCTGCACTGCGCATCGGACAGCTCCAGGCCCAACGGCGAGGCCTTGATCACCTCCGGGCTGATGATGAATTCGCTGGTAGTCGACTCGGGCATCTGAATCACCTCTACAGGGTTGGAGAAAATGCCGGGAACCCCCCCGGCCGGACCACGCGCTCTTGCGGCGATTGCCGCAGGAGCGTACGCACAGACGTCTGCCAGGATCGGGCCCCCAGAGCGAATCACCGCCGCGTATCGGGGTCCGGCCGCGATGCCCGCTATCGCCCACTGGACCCAGCGCCGGTCGCGCCTCTGCTCTGGCGTCATGACGGCCGTTACGGTGGTCGGTCTCATCGATCGCCCACACCGCATTCGCCATCTGGTGGGTTGGGCCAGTCTTTCCATTGTGGCGGTCTATTTGTTGAACGCTTTCGTACAGTACCGCTTTGGCAGCTCTTAAGGTACACCTCGGTACCATGCTCGCAGGCCGCTCCGGCGCGCTCAACGCTGGGGCCCCGGGCCCTGGCGAGCCGGGGCCCCCTCTGGCGGCAGGCCTAGGAAACGGGCTCTGGAAACTCCTCGGCGGCACTCCGCCCGGTGGGCTCCTCCCACTCATGGAAGGCCTCCCGCCCTGCTTCGGCGCCTTCGTGAAAACCTTTTTCAAGCATGCTGCCTTTCGGGACCAGGCTCGCCACTGCCAATGCGCCAAAGGTCGCGCCGTAGGCCGTGTAGTAGCAGGCCCCATAAACAGTCCTCGACCACACCCGGCCGACTGCCGGCCAGATGTCCGCGGCTGCCTGTGCCCCGGCCGCTGCGCCGTGCCTCAGCGCATCTGTCGCCCCGGTAGAGGTCCGTTCGACCGCCTCCACGGGTCCTGTGTCAAATTCGGTTGTCATCACTGCGATCTCCTCTCGCTGACTACTTGAGATCTAACCTCGTCCCCCGATTGGGGGACCTACCCTTTATAAGTATGGAAGATGCCGGCGTTATTGAAGGTTCAGATGGCCTTTCAGGGTCAGCCCATTTCTCGATCGCTGGGCTGCGGCTCGACATTGCCGGCGGCCTCCTCTCGGGAGCCTGTTTCGCCGGGGGCGGAGTCTCCGGGCGGTGCGCCCGCGGTCTCCTCCCGGGCGGCTCGCAGCTCGTCCTGCACCTCCGCCATCACGTCCTCGACCATCTCTCCCAGCTCCGCAGCGGCCTCCCGCCCCCTCTCGAGAGCGATCATGCCCGCCTTGAGGGCAGAACGGGCCATGGGGCGGAGCATGGGTGCCATGGCGGTGGCAGCGATCGGGACCAGGACCGCCAATCCGACGCCGAGCATCACCCCCTTGGCCAGGTCACTCGAGAGCATGTCGTCCAGCTGTGCCATGCGCGTGCCTCCAGGTCGTAGCGGATGGTGCTCCAGTATGGCTCAGATGCCGGGTGTTTCAGAAGTCGGCGGTGCGTTGTCGGCGAGAGGGGATTCCAGGTGCGCTATGTGCGACTCTCCGGTATCGCTCATGCCTGTGCCCCCGAAATCGGGGTCCCAGGATGGAAGAGCGCAGTGGGGAGACGTTGACCTCCGCCGGTGCTCAGAGACTGTCCGGGCGGACTGGAAAATCGGCGGGTTCATGGCCAGACTTGTTTATGTAAGCCCCATCTTTGTAAGGAGATCCCAATGATGTTCGTTCGAGTGTTCATCGGCGTCGGGCTGTTGGCGCTGGGTTACTTCGTGGGCCGTGAAGTCGGCCGCACCGAGTCCATGCGGGAGGAGCTGGAGCGCCGGCGCGTGGGGGCCGGCACCGAGCAGCCGGATCAAGGTGACTCGGGACCCGACGCCTCGAAGCACTTCACCGACCCGAGCCCGACCGCATGACTGGCATGCCGGCCACCATGGCTGCCGAGGATCTGTCGACCCTGCGCTGGGCGACGGAGCATCTCGAGCACCCCAGCCTGGCGGCGCGGCTGACCAGTATGGTCGGCACCCCCATCGAGATTGCCTTCAAGCTGCTGCCCCGCGCTCTCTACAAGCGCCTGCATGCCGCCGCCGACGCTGCCATGGGCAAGGCCTTCGAGGTTGCGACCTCTACCCTGCACGACGCGCATGCGACGGATCCTCACAAGCGCCTGTATCAGGTGCTCGCGGCGGGTGCGGGCGCCGTCGGCGGCCTTTTTGGCCTGTACGGGCTGGTTGTCGACCTGCCGGTTACGACGACCCTGATGCTGCGCTCCATTGCGGAGATCGCAAGGTCCCAGGGAGAGGACATGCGCGCACCCGAGAGTCGACTCGCCTGCCTCGAGGTGTTTGCCCTCGGCGGCCACGCGGAGTCGGACGATGCGGCAGAGACCGGCTATTACGGCATTCGTCTTGCGCTTGCACTGTCGGTCACCCAAGCGGCTAGCCACATCGCCGACCAGGGGCTGTCTGCCAAAGGCGGGGCGCCCCTGATCGTCGACTTCCTTCGCCTCGTCAGCTCCCGCTTCGGTATTGCGGTCTCCGAGAAGGCGGCGGCCGTTGCGGTGCCTGTGATCGGCGCGGCGACCGGAGCGGCCATCAATCTCGTCTTTATGGACCACTTCCAGGAGATGGCTCGCGGCCATTTCGTGGTGCGGCGCCTGGAGCGCAAGTACGGGCCGGAGCTGGTGCAGGCGAACTATGAGGCTATCCTGCGAGGGGCCTGATCGGGGTACGGAGCCTCTGGCGCTACAGCGCCTCTGAGCTCTGGGGCTCTGCTCTAAGCATGTCGACGCGGCCTTCTTTCCGCTTTCCTCAACCGGGCGGCTGGTCTTGGTCCCGGTCCGGGCGGGTCTGCTTGGGCTTGGCCGTGACGATGGATAGCCCTACGATCAGCACCAGCACCGGCAGGATGATCCACTCCCACATCTTCGCCTTTCTCCAGTCACTTCC
>JARRNE010000100.1:0-8624 GCA_037385305.1 Chromatiaceae bacterium
CCAAAATGACCTGACAGGACCTAATCCAATAGTTGGATACATGTATGGAACTTCCTAATTTCCTAATTTCCCAATCCGCTACCGGTCGGACGGGTCGCGCGCCACGCGTGACTTTCGGTGAGCGTCAGGGCCGCGCCAAAGGGAGCACCTCCGCCCCAACCCCCAGCGCCTGCCGCATGAACAGGTGCTTCAGCGGCGCTATCCGGTCCACGGCGACGAGGCCCGCGCTGCGGACCGCCGCAAGAGGCAGGATCCGGTTGCCGAACAGCCGCTTGAAGCCGTCCATGGCGGCGAGCATCAGCATGTTCTCGCCCCGGCGGGCGCGCTCGTAGCGGCGCAAGGCCCACAGGCCGCCGATATCCCGGTCCCGCTCCCGCGCCTCGTCGAGGGCCGCCGCCAGGGCTGCGGCGTCCAGGAGCCCCAGATTCGCCCCCTGCCCCGCCAGGGGATGGACCGCGTGGGCGGCATCGCCGATCAAGGCCAGCCGGGGCAGCACGTAGTGTTCCGCATGCTGCAGCCGTAAGGGGAACGCCGCCCGTGGCCCCATCCGGCCGATCGCCCCCAACCGCTGCTCGAAGGCCTCCTCCAGCGCGTGGGGAAACTCCAGCTCGTCGAGCTGCAGCAGCTCCCGCGCGCGCAGCTCCGCCACCGACCAGACCACCGCGCAGCGCCCGTCCCGCAGGGGGAGAAAGGCCAGGGGACCGGTCGGGAGAAACCGCTGCCAGGCGGTCTCCTGATGCCAATGCTCGACCTCCACGTTGGCAACGATCGCCCAGCCGTGAGAAGCAATGCCAACCCGGTCTCGCACCAGGGAATCGCGACCGTCCGCACCCACCAGCAACCGGGCCGAGGCCCGTCGACCGTCCCGTAGATGCACCACCGCCGCGTCCTGGCCGAGCCCGATCTCGCCCACACCTGCGGGGCAAAGCAGGGTGACGTCGGCCGACTGCTCCAGGAGCTCCCAAAGGGCGAGCTGGGTGCTCCGGTTCTCCACGATGTGGCCCAGGTCCGGCTGCCCCAGATCAGCGCTGTCGAAGTGGATGCTCCCCCGTCCCACGGCGTCCCAGACATGCATCTCCCGGTAGGGGCTAACGCCCAGCTCCCGGATGCGCCCCCAGGCCCCCAGCCGCTTCAGGATGCGCTCGCTGGCCCGGTTGAGGGCGGACACTCGCAGGTCCACCTCCCCCGCCGGCCAGGTGCGCTGGGGCTCCCGGCTCTCGATAACGGCGATTCGCCAGCCCTTCCCGGCGCTGGCGCAGGCCAAGGCGGCGCCCACCATGCCGCCGCCCACGACGATAACATCGAAGCGCAACTCCTTATCTGTCATGGCCCGCCACCAGTGGCAGTCCCCGCGCCAAACGCGGCTGGCTGGCATCCAGACCCATGAGATGCCGCGCAACCACATGCCGAAAGCCCGGGGCAAGGTCCAGACCGAGCATGCCGAGGTCACGCGCGACCCGCACCGGAGGCCAGGGATTCACGAATAGTCGGGCGAGGGTGTCCGTAATGGCAGCCATTCCCGCTTGGTCGCGCCCGCGCAGCCGACGGTAGCCCTCGAGCACCTCGGACTGGCCGGGATCGCGCCGCTCCCGCCGGGCGTCGGCGAGCACATCCGCCGCGGCGGCGACGTCCCGCAGCCCCAGGTTGAGGCCCTGACCGGCCACGGGGTGGAGGGTATGAGCAGCATTACCGATCAGGACGACCCGCGGACGCACCGTCTCCTTGGTCAGGAGCAGCTTGAGCGGATAGGCGGCGCGCCGTCCGGCGGGGGAGAAGCGACCCAGCCGATAGCCGAAACGGGCCTGGAGGCGGTCGAGCAGCTCCAAGTCCGGGAGCCCCAGGATCTCCGCGCTCTTCCCCTCCCGCACGGTCCAGACCACAGAGTAACGGCCGCCGGTCATGGGGAGCATCGCCAGCGGCCCGGTATCGGTGAAACGCTCGAAGGCAACCCCGGGCTGAGGGCGATCTGCCGCCACCGTGGTAATCACCGCATCATGGCCGTAGCGCCGCTGCCGCACGACAAGCCCAAGATGCTTCCGCACGCCGGAGTCGCCGCCGTCCGCTGCAACCAGCAACCGCCCACGGACCACACGGGTCCCGCCCTCGGTTGCGATATCCAGACTGGCCCACCGAGAATCGACCCGAAGGCCCACAAGCCTCGCCGGACAGAGAAGATCCACCCCCGTCAATCCCTTGCGGATCGCGCGACCGAGCAGCCGTGCCGGCACCACATAGCCGAGCGCCTCGACACCCTCTTGCCTGCAATCCAAGCGTGTGAAGCCGAAGTGTCCGCGGTCGGACACATGAATCCGGTGGATGGGGGCCGCCTCCGGGGCGACCTCGGACCACAGCCCGATGCCCTCCAGGATGCGGCGGCTGCCCCATGACAGCGCAATGACACGTTCGTCGTAGCCCGGCTGGTACGCGGCATCCAGGGCCACCGCCTCTACCACGCAAATGTGCAGCCCGGTCTGCCCCAGGGCGCAGGCCAGGCTGCCCCCCACCAGACCGCCGCCGACGATGACTAGGTCGTACGCATCCACGACTCGATTTCCGCCACCGTCTTGGGTGCATCGGCCGAGAGTATCTCGTTACCCTCGGCCGTGATGACCAGGTCGTCCTCGATGCGAATGCCGATGTTGCGGTAGCGCGCCGGAACCTCCTCCTTATCGCCGGGGATGTAGAGGCCGGGCTCCACGGTGATCACCATCCCGGGCTCCAGGGTGCGCCATTTGCCGTCCACCTTGTAGTCGCCGACGTCGTGGACATCCATGCCGAGCCAGTGACCGGTGCGGTGCATGTAGAAGGGCTTGTATTTCTCCTCCTTGATCAGCTTCGGGACGTCGTCCTTGGTACCCTCCAGCAGACCAAGCCCCACCAGCCCGCGGGTAAGGACACGCACCGCTGCGTTGTGGGGGGCGTCCCACCGGCTTCCTGGCTGCGCCTTCTTGATCGCCGCCGCCTGGGCCGCCAGCACCAGCTCATAGAGCTCCCGCTGAGGCTCGCTGAATCGGCCGTTCACCGGGAAGGTGCGCGTGATGTCCGAGGCATAGCCGGCATACTCGCAGCCGGCGTCGATCAGGACGAGGTCCCCGTCCCGCAGCTGGTGGCGATTGTCCACATAGTGCAGCACGCAGGCATTGGCACCGCTGCCCACAATGGGTGGATAGGCCTGGAAGCGCCCGCCGCCCAGGGCGCAGCCGTGGACGAATGCCGCCTCCAGCTCGTACTCCCACATCCCGGGACGGCACAGACGCATCACCTCCCGGTGGGCGCGGGCGGAGATGTGGGCGGCCTTACGCATGATTCGAAGCTCTTCGTTACTCTTCACCAGCCGCTGCTCGTGCAGCAGATGGCCGAGGGCGACGATCTCCACCGGGGCGCGCACACCGGTCCGCGCCTTGCCCCGGACCAGATTGATCCAGTGCATCACGCGCTGATCCAAATCGGGAGCCAAGCCCAGCGGATAGTAAAGACGCTCGCAGTTCTCCAGCAGCTTGGGCAGCAGCTCGTCCACCTCCTCGATCGGATGTGCCTCGTCGGCCCCATAGCGCTCCCGCGCCCCCTCGACCCCTGCGAGTGGACCCTCCCAAAGCTCCTTCTTCTCGTCGCGGGGCCGGCAGAACAGGAGATACTCGCCCTCCTTTCGCCCCGGGGCCAAGACCGCCAGCGCCTCCGGCTCAGGGAAGCCGGTCAGGTACTGGAAATCGCTGTCCTGCCGAAAGGGGTAGTGGACATCCCGGCTGCGGACGACCTCCACCGCGGCCGGCACCACGGCGACCGCCAGCGGCGGCATGACGGCGGTGAGCCGGCGGCGCCGGCGCTTGAGCTCGGCTGCGAACATCAGGGGGCGGACTCCGCGCCTTGCCCGCACTCCTCGTAGACCAACATGGCCGCGACCCAAACAAACTCTCGAAGCTCCATCAGGGCCTCCTCGCCCTCCTCATCGAGCCCTTCCAGATCCAGGTGCGTGATGGCAGCGAAATCCCGGAAGATCTCCCGGGTCTGCTGAGAGAGATCCTTCTCGTCCACTCCGGCAACGCCCAGCCCGTACAGAAACCCTCGCGTCCAATCATAGAGCCCGACGGCGCGCTCGGCGAGGGACGCATCATCGTTGGGAAGAAGCGGGTCGAAACCCAGTCCCGGGCCTTCGATCTCCTCGCGCGTTGTCTCGGCCAGCGCATGCAGGGATTGACGGCACTCTTGCGCCAAGAGGTCCTCGGACTCCGTACCCCGGAGGATCTCCTCTGTCCAGGTCGTTTCCGCGCCCGGATGGCCCGCGCAGATCAGACCGCACAGGATGCCGTGTGCCTCGGCTGCGCTGGGGGTCAGCTCCGAGACGGAGAGTCGCTCGGTGAGCTGACGGTAGTCGATGGCGGTCGCCGGCTGCATGCACGAAATCGCTGGGAATTCCCCCCGCGGGCATCTTGGAGGTAACGGCCATGGCGTCAGCGCCACCCCGTACAATGTAAGTCGCTGCCGCCATGCCCGTTCCCTCACCCCGGCCCTCTCCCGGAGGGCGAGGGGGATTTGGAGCGCGCTGCGCGCGACTTTCACGGTAAATCGATGATAACACGGCCCGGGGCGGATTGACCCGGAGGATCACGCCTTCTATAGTGTCGCGAGTTTGCCTGGAGTAGCAGATCCTGTGCCGAGCTTTGACCTCGATATCCTGGAATCACAGGTGGAGGAGCTGATCCGCACCTGCCGTCGGCTCAAAGACGAAAACGCCTCCCTGCGCGCCCGTCAGGAGAGCCTGGTCTCCGAGCGCGCGGAGCTGATCGAGAAGACGGAGTTCGCCCGCAATCGCGTGGAGGCCATGATCTCGCGCTTGAAGGCGATGGAGGAGGGGGTATGAGCGAGGAGCAGATCCCGGTGACGATCCGGATCCTGGATAAGGAGTACCGGATCGCTTGCGACCCCCCCGAGAAGGAAGGGCTCATCGAGTCCGCCCATTATCTGGACCAGCGCATGCGCGAGATCCGCCAGAGCGGGCGAGTGATCGGGAGCGACCGCATCGCCGTCATGGCGGCCCTGAACCTTACCTACGAGCTGCTCCAGATGAGACAACAGGAAGGCAAAGGGACCCACGGCGCCGAGCACCGGCTCGCGGGCCTGCAGGAGCGTGTTACCGAGGCACTGGCGGCACATCGGGAGCTGGACGCCGAAGGCGAATCGGTATAGCCTCTCTACTCAAGACATCCCCTGCGGTGCTCGAAGAAGGTCTGGGTATTTTCTTGAGCCTAATGCGTACCCAGGGGGCGAGTAAGTGAAGCTGTTGAGCATGTCCGCCCACGAGCGGAAAGCCTGAAGCGACACCGATCGCTCCCACTTGAACCGAATGGTTCAAGAACAAAGGCCGACACCGACACAAGCGGGGGATGTCCCTCCTCGCCACAGCATGATTCCCCGACCGAAGCTGCGACGGGTCCTGAGGGTGCGTCGCAATGCGATTGCCCCCAGGCAGCGCGGCCAACATGCCAAGGCCCTGGCCCGTCGTCTCGGCCGGCACCCCTTGTTCGTCCGCGCCCGCCGCGTCGGCGCCTATTGCAGCAACGACGGCGAGATCGACCCTGCACCTCTCCTGTCCGCGGCTCGTGCCCGGCACAAGCGCGTCTTTCTCCCGGTGCTGCGAGCCCACCCATACCAGAAGCTCTGGTTCGTCGAGGTCCGGCAGGACAGCCGCCTGACGCGGAACCGGTTCGGCATTCCCGAGCCCAACCTCCGCAGAGGACGCATCCGCCTTCCCTGGGCCCTGGACCTCCTCCTGGTTCCCCTGGTCGGATTCGACCCCGACTGCAACCGCCTCGGGATGGGCGGCGGATTCTACGACCGCACCCTCGCCTACCTGCGGATACGCCGCTGCTGGCAACGCCCCCGCCTGATAGGCCTCGCCCACGAGTGTCAGCGAGTAGAGGCAATCGACACCGGTCCGTGGGATGTGCCGCTGGATGGCGTGGCGACAGAGAAAAGGATTTGGAGCAGAGGGCCGAGCAAGAGCACGGCGCACAGGCGGACGGGAGGCACAGGAACGGCACGGAGCACGTCGGCGACGCCGGATCAAGTCGAACACCAGTAAGCGCCCGATGGCCAGACAAGTCTCCCGAATCAGGACCATCTCCCTCGGCCCTTGGCCCTCCTCCCTCATCCCCTTTATCGGCTACTCGCGAACAACCGATACGCCGGGTTCTCGGTCTCCTCCCAATGCTGATATCCCAGCCCGTCCAGCAGCTCTCGCAGCTCCGGGCGCTCCTCGGGGGCGACCTGGATCCCCAGAAGCACCCGACCGTAGGCGGCACCGTGATTGCGGTAGTGGAAAAGGCTGATGTTCCAGCGCCGGCCGAGCCCTGACAGGAAACCCAGGAGTGCCCCCGGGCGCTCGGGGAACTCGAAGCGGATCAGCATCTCGTCGGTGACCTCCCGGGCGTGCCCTCCCACCATGAATCGGATGTGGAGCTTGGCAGTCTCGTTGTCGGTCATGTCGACGACAGAAAGTCCTTTCTGCTCCAGGCGGGCGATGATCTCCCGGCGCTCCTCGGCGCCGCGGGCGAGCTCGACACCAACGAACACCTGGGCGCGCTGGGCGTCCGCATAGCGGTAGTTGAACTCGGTGATCTGGCGCCTACCGAGGGTGCGGCAGAAGCTGAGGAAGCTCCCAGGGCGCTCAGGGATCCCCACGGCGAGCAGGGCCTCGCGCCGCTCGCCGAGCTCCGCCCGCTCCGCCACGTGGCGCAGGCGGTCGAAGTTGATGTTGGCTCCGCTCTCGATGGCGATCAGGCGCTCGCCCTTGATCCCGCGCGACTCCACGTAGCGCTTGAGACCGGCGAGGGCCAGCGCGCCGGCGGGCTCGGCGATGCCACGGGTGTCGTCGAAGATATCCTTGATGGCGGCACAAATCTCATCGGTCCCCACGAGCACCACCTCGTCCACCGTCCTGCGGGCGATCCGGAAGGTTTCCTTTCCGATGACCCGCACCGCAACCCCGTCGGCGAAGAGCCCAACCTGCTCGAGCTCCACGGGGCGCCCTGCAAGCAGCGCCCGCTGCAAGGTCGGGGCGTCCTCGGGCTCCACCCCGATCACCCGCACCTGCGGGTGCACATACTTCACGTAGGCCCCGATCCCGGCGATCAGTCCGCCGCCGCCCACGGGCACGAAGATCGCGTGGGGCGGCTCCGGGTGCTGCCGCAGAATCTCCATGCCGATGGTGCCCTGGCCGGCAATCACGTCCGGGTCGTCGAAGGGGTGGATGAAGGTCAGCCCGCGCTCGGCCACCAGCCCCATGGCGTGGGCATAGGCCTCGTCGTAGGAGTCCCCCTGCAGAAGCGCCCGCGCGCCGAGGTTGCGCACCGCCTGAACCTTGATGACGGGTGTGGTCCGGGGCATAACGATGGTTGCCGGGATTCCCAGGCGCGCGGCCCCCAGGGCCACCCCCTGGGCATGATTGCCGGCGGAGGCAGCGATCACGCCCCGCTCCCGGGTCCGCGCGTCCAGGTGGGCGAGCTTGTTGTGCGCGCCCCGGAGCTTGAAGGAGAAGACGGGCTGAAGGTCCTCGCGCTTCAGCAGAACCTGGTTACCGAGCCGGCGCGAGAGGAGACACGCCGGCGTCAGAGGCGATTCCCGAGCGACGTCGTAGACGCGCGCCCGCAGGATACGTTCGATGTAGGTCTCGGGCATGAAGCATCCGCGCCTTCCCCTCCGCCTCCGGGGGAAGGGCAAAGAGAGAGGGGATTAGAGGTTAGGGAATGCCGGGCGGGACGCGGTCGCGACCAGAGGTCGCTCCTACACACACCGCGGGACGCGGCCTTGTGCTGGACAGGCCGGCCGCCCTGCGCCGGGGTCCTCCATACTAACCCAAGGCAGGGGCTTTGCTATGATGTTCCGCCTCTGCACAACCTGCCCGGGAGGGATGGGAATGAATCAGGACGAGATGAAGAAGCTGGCGGCCGAGGCCGCTTTGGGCTACGTGGAGGGGGGCATCATCGGGGTCGGCACCGGCTCGACCGTCAACCAGTTCATCGACTTCCTGGCCACGATCAAAGGCCGGATAGAAGGCACCGTGTCCAGCTCCGAGGCATCGACCCAGCGCCTGAAGGGACACGGCATTCCCGTGCTGGACCTGAATGCCGTGGGGGAGCTGGACCTCTACGTGGACGGGGCCGACGAGTCCAACCACCAGCTCCAGCTCATCAAGGGCGGAGGCGGCGCCCTCACCCGGGAGAAGATCGTCGCAGCGGCCAGCAGGCGCTTCGTCTGCATCGCGGACGCGGCCAAGCTGGTCTCGATGCTCGGCCAGTTCCCCTTGCCCGTCGAGGTGATCCCCATGGCCCGCAGCTACGTGGCGCGGGAGCTGGTCAAGCTGGGCGGCACCCCCATGTGGCGGGAGGGCTTCGTCACCGACAACGGCAACCTCATCCTGGACGTCCACCACCTGGAGATCATGGAGCCCATCAGGCTCGAGCAGGCCATCAACAACATCCCCGGCGTGGTGACCGTGGGCATCTTTGCGCTCCGCCCGGCGGACGTGTTGATCTTGGGGACGGAGGAAGGGGCGAAGACGATGACGGTGTAGGAAGGGCCAAGGGCCAAGGGCCAAGGGCCAAGGGCCAAGGGCCAAGGGCCAAGGG
>JARRNE010000101.1:0-8362 GCA_037385305.1 Chromatiaceae bacterium
GAAAACCAAGACGGGGGTCGGGTACGGGTCGGCGGGACCCTCGGCGCCACGGAGGGCGCCGTGGAGCCTGCATGGAACGTATTTGCGGCGTGTCTCGACGGCCCGTACCCGACCCCTTGCGCACAGCTGAGGGATAGCGCTAATCGCCTCATTGGGCGACATCCGGCTTGACCGGGCTGGAGCGACGATGCAGATGCAACCCG
Source organism: Chromatiaceae bacterium (assembly GCA_037385305.1). Classification (GTDB taxonomy): domain Bacteria; phylum Pseudomonadota; class Gammaproteobacteria; order Chromatiales; family Chromatiaceae; genus JARRNE01. The sequence goes on from JARRNE010000101.1 coordinate 204, forward strand.
GGCAGAACGCCCCTCTCAACGGCATGACCCCACGCGTGGGCATCAATGTCCCCTCCCTGCCGGCGGGATTTGAGTTGGACATGACAGCCTTCTCCCTGAATTCCTCGGGCAAGGTGCTCGGGGATGAGGGGATGGTCTTCTACGGAGCGACCAACTCTCCGGATGGCAGCGTTCGGCTCGATACCTCGGCTCGTACCTTCCAATTCGATCTCACCCGGGTACCGCCCGGAATAGAGAAGATTGCTGTCTGTCTGACGCTGGAGAAGGGCGGGCAAGGGCAGCCATTTTCCAATCTTTCGGCCTTGTCGGTCGAGGTGCAGCACGGAGGCGAGGCCCTCAGCTTCGCACCGCAGGTCGCGGGCATGACCGAGAAGGCCCTGATCTTGGCCGAGATCTATCTGCGTAACGGGGCGTGGAAGGTCCGTGCCCTGGCGCAGGGGTTCAATGGCGGTCTGGCGCCTTTGGCCAAGAACTACGGCGTTGATGTAGAGGAGCTCTCCACCCCCGCGTCGGCGGCGGCCCCAAGCTCGAGTGCGGCCCAGCGAACGCCGCCTGCCAACTCTCGGGTGAGCCTCAGCAAGATCACTCTGGAGAAGCGCAAACCGGTAGACCTTTCGAAACGCGAGGGGTCGGCCGGTTACGGCAAGATCATCTGCAACCTCAATTGGAACCAGGGCGGGTCGGGCGGAAATTTCCTTGGGGGGCTGTTCGGCGGCCGGGGCGGGATCGACCTCGATCTGGCCTGCTTCTTCGAGCACGCCGACGGCTACCGCGGCGTCATTCAGGCACTGGGCAATTCCTTCGGCTCCTACAAGGGCGACAGCTTGTGCCAGCTGATGGGGGATGACCGGTCTGGCAGTAGCGCACAAGGCGAGTTCCTGAATATCAATGGCGACCAGTGGTCGAAATTCAAGCGGGTGCTGGTCTATGCCTTCATCTATGAGGGTGTTCCGAGTTGGGACAAGGCGGCCGCCAAGGTCACCATCACGATGCCGGGACAACCGGATCTCGAGGCGATCATTGATCATCATGAGAATAAGGCGGTCTGTGCCATCGCCATGCTGCAAAACAACGGAGGGAACATCAAGGTCACCAAATTGGTGGAGTTCTTCGGTGATCAGTCCGAGATGGATCGCGCCTACGGATTTGGATTTCGCTGGCGAGCAGGCCAAAAATGATCACGGAGATACCCTATATACGGAACCAGACGTCACCAGACGTCTCACTGAATGGGGGTGCAATGAAAGCCACGAATGGAAACAAATTGATTCTCGGTGTTGTATACCCTCTACATCCTGGTTGGCCGAGGCGGCGGATACCGGTGTCGCCGGCTTCCGGCCTGGTAACTGGACCCGTTGGCTGTATGACTCGGTAATTCTGGAACAGGAGAAAATCCATGGCACTAGACTGGCTCAAAACCAATCTGAGCGCTGCGCGTAACAGCGTTGCGCAAGAGGTCGCGAAGTTCAAGAACAGGTCCTTCCTCGAGGCCACAATCGCCGGTGTGGTCGTCGTCGCCTATGCAGACGGTCTCATTACGCCGGACGAGAAGCAGAAAATGATGGGCTTCGTGCAGCGGCATGAGGCCCTCAAAGTCTTCGATACCTCGCAGATCATCGATCTCTTCAAGAAGTACGCCGAAAATTACGACTTCGACCGCAGCATCGGCGAGTCCCAGGCCTTGGAGGCAGTGGGCAAGATCAAGAAGAACGAGAGCGAGGCCCGGCTGCTGGTCCGGGTCTGCTGCGTCATCGGTGCCGCCGACGGCAACTTCGACGACGACGAAAAGGCCGCGGTGCGCCGCATCTGCGACGAGCTGGGTTTGAACCCGTCCGAGTTCGACCTCTGACGATTCCCTGCACACCAATCTCAACCCCTGTCCCCAACCCAACCAGGAGAAACCTCATGGCTGTGAACCTGAGCAAGGGCAGCAACGTTAGCCTGACCAAGGAGGCCCCCGGCCTCGCGAAGATCCTTGTCGGCCTCGGCTGGGATGCCCGCGCCACCGATGGCGCCGACTTTGACCTGGATGCGGTCGCCTTCGTCTGTAACGCCGAGGGTAAGGTCCTGTCGGACGGGCATTTCATTTTCTACAACAACAAGGCCCTGGGCGATGGCACCGTCCAGCATACCGGCGACAACCTCACTGGCGAGGGCGCGGGCGACGACGAGTCCATCAAGGTCGATCTGGCCGGCATGTCCCCCGACGTGAACAAGATCGTGGTGGCAGTGACCATCCATGAGGCCGAATCCCGTGGTCAGAACTTCGGCCAGGTGAGCAACGCCTTCATGCGCGTGGTCAACGACGCCAACGGCTCCGAGATTGCCCGCTACGACCTCTCCGAAGACGCCAGCACGGAGACGGCCATGATCTTCGGCGAGCTGTATCGCAAGGACGCGGAATGGAAATTCCGCGCCGTTGGCCAGGGCTTCAACGGCGGTCTGGGCCCGTTGGCCAAGGAGTATGGCGTCAACGTCTGAGCGCCTATGGCATCGATGCTGACCGGGGTCGAATGGCCCCGGTCAGCGAACCGAACAACCATCAACAAAGGAAGAATGTCATGGGTGTGAGTCTGCAGAAAGGCCAGCGGATCTCGCTGGAGAAATCGGGCGGCGGCGGCCTGACCAAGATCATCATGGGTCTGGGCTGGGACCCGATCAAGAAGAAGGGCCTGTTCGGCGGCCTGAAGACCGTTGCCGTCGATCTGGACGCCTCGGCCCTGCTGTTCGATGCCAACAAGAACCTGGTCGACCAGGTGTGGTTCCAGCAGTTACGTTCCAAGTGCGGTTCTCTCGTTCACACCGGTGACAACCGTACCGGCGCCGGCGAGGGTGACGACGAGCAGATCAAGGTGGATCTGCCTCGGGTGCCCGGCAACGTGGCCTCCATCGTCTTCACCGTCAACTCGTTCACCGGTCAGAATTTCTCCCAGGTCGAGAACGCCTCCTGCCGCGTCGTTGACGACACCAATGGCGAGGAGGTCGCGATGTTCAACCTATCGGCCCAGGGCCCGCACACGGCCCAAATCATGATGAAGGTCTATCGTCATGATGGAAGCTGGAAGGCCCATGCCATCGGCGCGAACGCCTCCGGCCGGACCTTTCATGACCTGCTGCCGGCGATCCTGCCGCACCTGTAACCCGCTCCCAGAGGCGCCGGGTGGATTCGGCAGGCTCTCCAGGGGGCCTGCCGAATTGCTCTGTAATCGCAGGTCTTCAGGACCGACATGGCTGAACCCCATCATCACCGGCATCAGCAGGGCGCGGATATCTTCGCTTGGGATTGTCGGACCGGCGCAATGAGCCTGGAAGTCACCCACAGCAGCCATTACTCGGCGCTCGAGCTCGTGGATCTGGGCGCACGTAGTAATCCGAAACGTCCGTTCGTGTTCGTGAGCAGGGTGCTGGGTAAGCATATCGCGGCCAGGCCGGGCCAAATGGTGGCAGCGCAGAACGTCCTGGCGAAGAACGTTGGCTTTCCCGGACGTCCGGGTGCTGTCGACGAAACGACCGTCTTTGTCGGGATGGCCGAGACAGCGACCGGACTGGGCGAAGGCGTATTCAGCCAGTGGTACCGCATCCATCAAGCGGAGCTTGGCGTTCCGCAGGCGCTGTACCTCAACACTACGCGCTACCCGATCGGGGGGGCCGAGCGGGTGCAGTTCGATGAGCTCCATTGCCATGCGGTCAATGTTGGACTCTATCGGCCACAGAGCAAGGCGTTGAGGGACCGGATGGCGGGGGCCAGACGGCTCGTGCTGGTGGATGACGAGCTGAGCACAGGGCGCACCTTCGCCCATCTTGTTCAAGCGGTACGTCCGTTCATGCCTAGGGTGGATCGGGTGGACGTCGCCGTGTTAACCGACTTCTCGAATGGCGAGGCCGAAAGGCGAGTGGGTGAGGTGCCGGGGATCTCGACAGTGGCGGTTCATGCCTTGATGCGAGGGAGATTCAGCTTCCGGGAAACCGAGACCCACCCCTTGCCGCCGAAATCCGAGCAGAGGCCCATGTCTTGCCGGCGTGCTCATATGATGAGGTCCACCCCTCGCTTGGGCATAGCCTCGCCCACCGTCGCGGGTCAGGACATGGTGGAACGACTGTGGCAACTGGCCGAGTACCGCCCGATCCGGCTGATCGCGACCGGGGAATTCATGTATCCGGCGCAGGCACTGGGTATGGCGCTGGAGCAGATGGGCGCAACGGTCCTGGTCCAGTCGACCACCCGCTCACCCCTGCTGGTGGGTGGGGCCATCGAAATGGTGATCAAACTGGAGGATCCCTACGGCGAAGGCGTCCAGAACTACATCTACAACCCCCCGCCGGCAACCGACAGCGAGCTCCGGGTAGTGGTGCACGAGATGGAAAGAAATGCGGAGATTGCACAGATCTGTCATCAGCTGCAGGCAATCAACCTCAGGTATGTCGGATGAACGTCTTTTTCACCGACCTCGATGACACCCTGTTTGCATCGCTAGGCAAGCACGGGGTGGACGACACCAGCCCGGACGCTATTGCGGAGAATCAACTGCATCCTGAGGCCTTTCTCAAAGGCGGCGATCCAATCTGCTATTCCAGCTCGCGCCACCGCGCCCTGCGGGGCCTGATGGAGAGACAGGACGGGCTCATGATCCCGGTGACCGCCCGGTCGGTGGATGTGCTGGGGCGAACCACGATCGCGGACTACGATTTCGCTATCTGCAGCAATGGGGCCGTGTTGCTCGACGGCGGGGGCGTGGTCGACGCACAGTGGCAGGGGCGTGTCACCGATCTGTTGCGCCGCTATCAGCCGGCGATGGATGCCTTTCTGGTAGCGAACCAGGATTGGTCGCTGCGGCACGACATTCGCCATTGGCTGGTCAAAGAGCCGGGACTGGGGCCCACTTACTACTGCGCCAAGAGTAATGTTGGGCGGCTGCAAGACCTAAATCGTGCAGCGGATACTTTGCGGGAGAGCCGGCCGGACTGGGTCGGAACGATTCACTGCAATGGGAACAATCTCGCGCTGATTCCCAAAGGCATCTCCAAGCGTGATGCGGTGGAGGACCTGCTCGGGCGACTGCGCAAGCGATACGCCTCGATCACCACCTTCGGTATCGGGGATTCCGTCACGGACTGGCCCTTCATGTCGGTCTGCGATTTCGCCATCACCCCCACGGGGTCCCAGCTGGCCGGTCTGGTCAGGCAGGCCGCCGGGTCGCCGGAATAGGGAGGTGACATGTTGTTGTCGCCATTTTCGGGGAGTTACGCTCCTGATGACGTCGCCTTTCTGTTGCAGAAGCTCGATCTCGAACCTATGGACGACATCGAGTTGAAAGAGCAGCTGATTCAGTCGGGAAGGAAGCACTACTCCGAAATGATCGGCCGTGAGCGTCTGCCCAGCCCCGAGTATTTCGAGCTCTTCGAACGGTCGCTGGAGGTCAATGCCGCTCGCGTCGGCCGCGATCTGGTCTCTCTGGCCGAGCAGATGGTGTGCCGTCGCGGCCGCGACCTGGTGCTGGTATCCCTGGCCCGGGCCGGGACCCCTTTCGGCGTCCTGCTGCGCCGGCAACTGGCCCGCCAGTACGCCATTCGGGCGCCGCACTACTCGGTGTCCATCATCCGTGATCGCGGGATCGACGCCAACGCCCTGAGCTACATTCGGTTCCATCACCCGGCGTCGGAGATCGTGTTTGTCGACGGCTGGACCGGCAAGGGGGCGATCAGCAAGGAATTGAAACGGACCCTGGCCGAGTGCAACGCCAGGTACGGGACCGACATCCGACCGGAGCTCTTCGTGCTGGTGGACCTGGCCGGCGTGGCGACCGTGGCCGGGAGCTACCACGACTACCTCATCCCGTCGGCGATCCTCAACGCACCGGTCTCCGGTCTGGTCAGTCGCACCATCCTGAATGAGATGATCGGCCCCGATGAGTGGCACGGGTGTCTGTACTACCAGGAATGGGAGGATATCGATCGCAGTCGGGACTACATCGCCTGCATCCTGGACGCCACCCCCTCCCCGGCGAAGGCACAGGTCGTGACCCCCTCGCCCGAGGAGGTCGTCGAGCGCCGAGATCGCATGCATCGATTCGTCTGGACACTGCTGGCCGAGCGTCGGGTCACCAACGACAATCTCGTCAAGCCGGGTATCGGCGAGGCGACGCGTGCGGTCCTGCGCCGGGCACCGGAAGTGGTCTTCGTCTCGGAGCCGGATGACCCGGACGTAAAACACCTCGTCATGCTGTGCCAAGAGCGGGGCGTCAGTGTCATGCGGCGCGAGGACATGCCGGTTAAGGCTGCCGCGATGATCAGGAGTCTCGGCGATGTGTGAATCGGCCTACCAACTCAGGGCCTCGATGTACGTGCCGTGTGATCATCCGAAGCTCACCGCCACGCTCAAGGGCGAGCGCTTCCCTGGGATCCGTTCCCTGGTCGCTTGCACCGAGGACGCGGTGTCCTTGGCGCGGCTGGACTATGCCCTGGAGCAGCTCGCAGATACCTTGCGGCGCATGCCGGAGCGCGGGGAGGGCCCACGGCGGTTCATCCGCTGCCGCCGGCCGGATGTCCTCGAGCAGATCCTGGATATGGAGGGGATCGAACGGGTTGACGGCTTCGTGCTCCCCAAGGCCGAGATCTCCAGGCTGTGTGAATACGAGGCCCTGCTGACGGGCCTGGACTTTCAGGTGATGCCGATCCTGGAGACCTGCGGCGTGTTTGATCCCGGCTGGCGGGCTGAGATGCGGGACCACCTGTCCGGGTCTTCCCTCCGGGTGCTGGCCCTGCGTATCGGCGGCAACGATCTGTTGCGTCTTCTCGGGATGCGGCGTACACGGGGTATCACAATCTACGAGACCCCGCTGGGTGTCCTGATCCCGCAACTGATGCTCGAGTTTCGTCCGAGCGGCTTCCACCTGACGGCCCCCGTCTACGACTACTTCGAGGATCTGGAGACCCTGGCCCGGGAGGTGATGCAGGATGCCGCCTACGGGCTGGTGGGCAAGACCGCCATCCACCCCATGCAGGCGCCGGTGATCGAGAAGGGCTGGGCGCTTTCCGCCGAGGACGTGGAGGTGGCGCGGCAGATTCTCGAGGGCCGGGACAACCAGGCGGCCGTGTTCGCGTCGAATGGCGCCATGCACGAGGTCTTGGTCCATGACGAATGGGCAGAGGCCGTGCTCCAGCGTGCCCGGTCGGCGGGTAGCGGTCAGTAGATGCGGGGCATGACAGCGGATCTGGCCCTTCCATTGGTTGTCGATCTCGACGGCACCTTACACGCGGATGACCTCAGCTGGCTAACCTTCGTTAAGGTCGTGAAGGCATCCCCCGCGCGCCTGGTCCCGGGGCTCTGGCGCTGGTGGCGACGGGGGAAGGCCGACATGAAGTGCTGGCTGGCGGAGGGGGTGGATATAGATCCGGCGCATCTGCGCTGGCACCTGGACGTCATCGAGTTCCTGCGCTCGGAGCACGAACGGGGTAGGGAGCTGTACCTGGCCACCGGGACTCCGCAGAAGATGGCGATGGCCTGTCACCGTCACCTGGGACAGATCTTTCGGGATGTCCTGTCGACCAGTGAGCGGGTGAACATGATCGGCCGCAATAAGGTCCAGACACTCATTAGCCGGTTTGGAGACCAGCGGTTCGATTACCTCGGGAACAGTCGTCAGGACCTGCAAGTCTGGCCCCATGCCGCGAACGTCTATGTGGCCAACCCCTCCCGTGGCGTTGTTGACGGAATCCAGGCTCTGGGACTGGATATCAGCAGGCAGCTACGGGGTATCACGGCAAATTGATACCTTGTCGGCTGCTCCGCAATGCCTGACCCCCGACCCCATTGTTCGAGGGGATGTCGCCGCGTGTCGATGGAACGTAGATCCCATTCATCGTCTGCCTCCTCGGTCGTTGCTGAGGAAGCAGAATCTTCGGTCCCGGCCCTAAGGGCGCTCATTGGCCGCTGTAAAGCTATCCGACAGTCACGTGGCCCAGCCTCGGCCACGGCGAGGGGCGCTTTCCGACCCAAAGGACAGAAGTGCATGTGGCGCGAGCGCCCGGTTTGGCGAGGTTAGCAGACGTTAGCATCCGGTATCTTGTACGTTACGGCACGACGGAAGGCCCGCTTCGCTGCCGTCGAACAGGGCGCCGACGATCAATGCGCTGGGCGGAACCAGTGTTTTTCTAGGCTG
>JARRNE010000102.1:0-7290 GCA_037385305.1 Chromatiaceae bacterium
CGCTCGATCGCGTCGCGGCTGAGTCGTTCGCCGCGATTGCTGACGAACACCGGCTCTGCAGCGTCCGCCCCGCGCTCATCGAGCCAGGCGCGAAGGGCCTTCACGCTGTCGGCCCGCAGCGGTGTTGCGCGCTCCTTGCGCCCTTTTCCGACGCACCGCACGTGTGCGCCGGTCCCAAGGACGACGTCGCCGCAGGTCAGCGCGATCAGCTCCGAGACCCGCAGGCCCGTCTGCATGGCGACCACCAGCAGCGTGCGGTCGCGCCGGCCATACCAGGTCGCCGGGTCCGGTGCGGCGACCAAGGCCTCGATCTCCGGGCGCGTTAGATAGTCGATGGTCCGCTTCTCGTAGCGTTTCGAAGGCATCGCCAGAATCCGCTGGCAGTGGTGCAGGAGCTGCGGCTCGTTGAGGGCGACGTACTTGAAGAACGAGCGGATCGCCGAGAGGCGGGCGTTGCGGGTCCGTGCGCCGTTGTGGCGGCTGCCCTCCACATGGCTCAGGAAATCGCCGACCAGCTCGGCATCGAGATCGGCCACCTGCAAATCCGTCGGGCCGCGCCCGAGACGCTCGGCCGCGAACCCCAACAGCAACCGGAAGCTGTCGCGGTAGCTGGCAACCGTGTTCGGGCTGGCTCGAAGCTGGTTGGCGAGTCGCTCGGTGAAGAAACGCTGCACATAGATCGGGAGTGGATAGATCTTCATTGGGCCACCCCCTTTGCCAGGGAACGCTCGGCCCGCTCAGCGGCGAGTTCCAGCAGCTCCGGGACCGCCTCGATGTACCAGTAGGTGTGCTCGGGCTTGCTATGTCCGAGGTAGGCACTGAGCTTGGGCATCTCCCGATCCGGATCGAGCCCGCACCGATACCAGTCAATGATGGTCTTCACCGCGAGGCTGTGCCTCAGATCCTGAATTCGCGGTCCCCGTCCATGCCGGTTGAAGCGCTGCGGGTCCCGCAGGCCGAGGTGCTGGCAGACCTGAGCGAAGTTGTAGCGGGCGCTGCAGTCGCTGGGACGATGTCCGCTCTCGAACCGGAAGAACGCCCTGTGGTCGGTGCCGAGCAGTCGATCGCGTTCGTGACGGTAGGCGAGCAGTCGTGCTGTGGTGGAATCGGCCAACGGCACAACCCGGGAGCGGCCGTTCTTGCTCCGTGCGATGGTCAATACACTCTGCTCAAGGTCCACATGCCGCGCATCGAGGGCGAGCGCCTCGTTGATCCGAAGTCCCGTGGTCGCAATCAGGCCGAACAGGGTCGCGCAGGTCCAACCCCGCAGCCCGTAGGCCGAGGGCAGCCGCGCGGCCTCGCCGACAATCGCAGCGATCTGCTCGTCACTGTAGATGTAAGGTTTGCTCCGGCGAAGTTTGCCGACGATCAGACCGGTCGGTGGGACCTCCGTTTGCGGGTCGAGGCCCTGCAGCCAAGTGGCGAAGCCTCGCACCATGCCGAGCCTCGCCGACCAAGTGTTGTTGTCGGCATGCCCGTACTGCGCCTTCCAGCGCAGGAAGAGCTCGACGGTGACGTGCTCGGCGCCCTCGGCGTCGGCCAGCGCCGTAAACTTACGCAACGCCCGCTCTGCAGTCGACAGATCGACCCCAAAGGCCCGTCGCACGGCCAGGTAGCGCTCAAGTGCCGCGGTCAGCGTGGCCATCAGACACCTCCCTGCTCGAGCGGCGCCGGCGAGACGGGCTCTGGCCAGGGCCGTGCGATGGAGCGCAGCGCCTCCACGCCATATTGCGCATAGATCGTGGTCGCCATCCGCGAGCGGTGGCGTAGCACGTCGCCGACCTCGTCGAGCGAGGCGCCCTTTTGCAGCAGGTCGGTCGCCAGGCTATGACGCAGGACATGGGAGCCGACGTAAGCCTGTGGCGGTCGCAGCCCGGTGCGCTTGAAGGCCCGTCGCAAGAGGTCATTGATGATTTGGGCGTTGACGAAGGGACGATGCGGTGCCTTGGAGCAGACGAACAAGGATCGCGAGGTGCCTGCTCGACCGTTGCGGATGTAATCGACGATGGCCTCGCCGACATCCATCGGTAGGGGCATACGATCATGCAGCTGGCCCTTGCCGCGGATCAGGATCTCCCCGGCGCGCCAGTCGATGTCCTCCAGCCGGATGGCCACCAGCTCGGGGGCACGCAGACCGAGCCGAGCGATCAAGAGCATCATGGCGTAGTTGCGGCGACCCACGGGGTCGTTCGACCGCACCCCTTCGATCAGGCGCTCGACATCCTCCGGGCTTAGATACCGCGGCCGGGGCGGCAACCTGGGAGCAGCGACCCGTGGGATACTGGCCGCCAAGTCGCGCTTGGTTTTGCCGCTCCAGAACAGGAATTTAAGCAGGTTGCGCAGATGCGTCGTTGGTGTCTTGTGGCGGGATGCAGCGGGTCCGCCGCGAAACATCAGCAAGTAGTCGACGATGTCGTCGGGTGTGATCGCCTCCAGGTCGCCGAGCTCGTCACCGAAGCGGAAGGTCATGAAGCGCACGAGGAAACGTACGCAGTGGTGGATGGTGGTCTCGCTGAGGCCACGCTGATGGCGCAGGTAGTGCTCGTACTCCCTGGCCAGGCGATCCATCGGCGTGGGTGTCTTCTCTTCGGCCGGTGCCGCGGCAACACCAGCATGGACCAGATGGTCCACAAACCGTTTCAGCGGGTAGATCGAACCGGGACGGCTGCGTTCGGAATTACCGTCGAGCACGGCGGTGCGAATCGACTCGACGTCCTCCGCGGATAATCCCGGGTCGGCGAGATTACGTCGTCTGACCTCCACGCAGAATCTTTCGGTGATGCGCGCATAGGTCGCAACCGTGTCTGGTTTATAGCCTTGGGCTTCGAGCTGCGCGATGAAAGTGGCACGATGGGCGTCGATCCAGTGGGATTGTGGAACCGCCGCAGGCTGAGCGTGGGAGTTGGCTGTCATGGGGGTCGCTCCGAACGGGCGCGACCGCCGCCGAAGAGTGCCGGATTATGCCGATGCCCTACACGGTTCGAGCCGCGCCACAGCAGGTGTTGACGGGACTGCTCGGCATAATCTTAGCCCCGGCATAATGCCCAACCTCGTGCAGGGCGGTGGCATAGAACCCGTCCGCCGTGGCGAGCTGGCTGCGCTCCGGCAGCGTGATGGTGTCCGTGGATGGCCGGTAGAAGGCGCGCCGCCCGCCGGGCGCATACGCAATCTGCGCCCCGCAGTGGTCAAGGATGGCCTCGGCGCGCGCGTGCCGCTCCGGCTCCTGTCCTACGGGCCTCGCCTCCAATGCCGGCAAGCCGTCGATCTGCTCGGCGTTGAACACCACGGCGGAGAATGAGCGGGGCCGCTCGAGCTTGACCCGGATCTTCCGGGGCTGGCCCTCTTCGTCTAAGACGGGGCGACCCTGATCGTCCTTCATGGTCTGCTCGTCTTCGAGCTTCCAGTAGATGACCCGCGTGCCCGTCTCGCCCTTGCGCACCTGCGCGCCCTCGGCCTGGGCCTGCCGATAGGTCAGCCAGCGCGGATCGGCGTGCCCCTGCATCTGCAGCCAGAGGGTATTCATGCCACGGTATTCCTTTCCGGTGGCAGCGTTATAGGGCAGGCGCAATTCGCCGGGCTTCCAGGGCAGCTGCCAAGGCGCGCTGCCCGCCTGCAGCTGCTCGATGACCTTGGTCGCGACCTGCTCGGCGTATGGGGTCTTGTTTGTGCCCATATCTCTACGTTCCTGTAAGTGGACAGCGACCGGCTGTGTCGCTGGATGCGCGTCAGCCGAGGGAGACAAAGCCGGGTGATCTGGAGCCCCATAGCCCAAGGCACCATCGTCCTCGACGGCATCCGCAGCGGCGGCCTCCTCCGGGGATGCCTTCCCGAAGAGATCGACGACGGGCTTGGAGTCGGTTATGCGCTCGAAGACGCCCAGCCCTTCCGCGCCGACCGGGATAAAGACACGCTCGGCCCAGCTGATGCGCTCGACGAATGCGCCCTGGCTCTTGAGGATGCGCTTCTCGGCCTCGGTGAACGACGCGCGTTGGCGCACCTCGATGCGCCTCTCATGGGCGACCCGCACGCTCACAATCTCCCATCCGTTGGAGAGGACCGCCTTCTGGCCGGCTTGGATCGCAGCAAAGAGATCAGACGCGGCGAGCTTCGCCGCCCCTGAATCCAGGCCGAGGTTCTTGAGGGTCTGCTTGGCCGCGCCGCCGCCGAGCCGTCTGCCCAGCAGCTGCTCGCCCGCGTCGGTCTGCAGCCGATAGATGGTGCTGCCCCCGGCCACCCGGTCCCAGATCGGCAGGATCGCCCCGACCAGCATCGCCTCCCGGCGCGTCTGCGTGGCGGGCGCGGCCTGAAGCTGCGCCCGCCAGAGCCGCTCGGCCTCCTCGGGCGGGATGGCGCGGGTGATCTGGACCTCTCTGTAGCGGCCATCGATCTGCCGCATGGCGTAGCCGCGCGCGAGCTCGTCGGCGTTGTCGATGTAGCGGTGCGCGCCCTTGCGGATGCCGTACAGGGTGCCGCGATGCGACTCGACGCCCTCGGCATTGAGGCGCAGCCCACGGTCGAGCAGGTAGAGGACCTGGCCCTTGGTCTTGCCCTGCTCGGAGACGAGCCAGCCGCTCAGACTCCTCTGGGCGCCCTCGCGCTGCGCCTGCTGCAGCGCCATCTGGCTGATCTCCTCCCACGGCAGGTAGGGGATCTCGTTGGTGACAGCGAGCTCGACGTAGCGCGTCTCTGCACCCGTCTTGTGGGTGTAGACCACCTCATCGCGGGTCTTCTCGATGCGCAAGGCCCGCAGCGTCTGCAGCCCCTCGTCGTAGCTGCCCTGCTGCTTGGCATACTCCACGGCCTCGATGAGCCGCTTCTCGAACTCGTCGAAGACGGCGTTCTGCATGTCCGTCTTGAGTGAGAGCAGCCGGTTGAGGAACTGCGGGATGCCCGGGATCTTGCCCTCGGCCAGCGTGCCGTTCTCGTCCCGCAGATTAAGTCCCATCTGCTGGGTGACCTCGGCGAAGGCGAGCGGCGTGCGCTGGCGGTAGAGATCGAGAAACAGGTTCTGCAGGGCCGTTCTCGCATAGTGGCTCTCCAGGTTGTCCGCCGCCGTGAACAGCCCCTGGGAGCTTGCCTGGCGCTGCCCGCGCGTGAGCGCGCCGAGCTGATCCAGGCGCCGGGCGATGGAGGAGATGAAACGCTTCTGCGCCTTCAGGTCCGTGGTCGGCAGCACATAGTGCGGCGCGCAGGCCTGGTTGGTGCGATGGCTGCGCCCGAAGCCCTGCACCGCACCCTGGGCGGCCCAGCCGGGCTGCAGGATGTAGTGGATGCGCCGGCGCCGATTCTCGGCCGTGTTGTCGGCATGGAAGGAGTAGCCGGTCCCGCCGGCGCCGGAGAAGATCAGGATGCGTTTCTGATCGCCCTGATAGAGATCCGCATCGAGGCGCGCGGAGCTCTTGCCGCGCTTCTCCTCGACCACGCGCAGATCCCCCTCCTCGTCGCGCACCTGCACGAAGCGCCGGCGCCGTCCCGTCACCTCCGCCACCTGCTCCACCCCGAAGGTGTTGATGATCGAGTCGAGCGGATTCTCGGGCACGCGGATCGCCTGCAGCGTATCGAGCAGCCCATCGCGCAGCGCGATGGCACGCTGGTCGAAGACGGGATTGCCCTGCGCGTCCTTGACCGGCAACCAGCTGATGTTGCCATCCGCGTCCTGGACCTGCTCGAAGGCCGCAACCGGGAAGCCGTTGCGCACATAGTCCATGAGCATCTGGCGTGGGGTGAAGTCCAGATCCTCGAGCGCCGTGCCCTCGGCGCTGGCGGCGGCAACGATGCGCTCCTGAGCGGCCTCGTTGGTGTTGACGAGCTGCACGATGATGGCGTGGCCGGCCTCCAGCTGCTCGCGCATGTGGTCGATGACCGCCGGCGTCTGAAAGGCCGTCAGGACCTGGTTGAAGAAGCGCTGATGCGTCCCCCAGAACATGGACAGGGCGGCGCTTTTGGCAGTGAAGTGCCGACCCGCGCCCGTGAGCTCCAGGGCGTCATCGACGTGCTCCAGGACGATCTGCCAGGCCCCGGCGAGCTCGTCGTAGATCGCGCGCTGCAGGTCGCTGAGCGGATGCTCCAGGCGCTCGTAGGTGACCTCCTCATAGGAGAGCGAGCGGGCCGCATAGACCCCGAGCGCCTTCATGTCGCGTGCGACCAGCTCCATGGCGGCGATGCCGCCCTCGGACACCTGGCCGATGAACGCCCTGGCGTCCGCAAATGCGGTGCCCTCGCCCCAGAGACCCAGCCGCTCGGCATAGGTGAGGTTGGAGACCTCGGTGGCGCCGGTCGCCGATACGTAGAGCACGCGCGCATCCGGCAGCTCGCGCTGCAGATTGAGTCCGGTAATCGCCTGTTGCGCGGGCTTCTTGGTGCCGCGCGTAGCTTTCATGGGCATCGCATTGCCCATGCTGTGCGCCTCGTCGAAGGCGATGACGCCAGCGAAGTCCGCCCCGAGCCACTCGACGATCTGCGCCAGGCGGGTCTTGCCCGCCGTGCTATCCAGATCGCTGGCCTGCCTCTTCTCCCCGGAGCGCAAAATGGCGTAGGTCGTAAACAGGATGCCCCGCTCGCGTGTGATGGCATTGCCCGCCTTGATCCTGCCCTGGGAGAAGAGCAGGTCTGGATCGCCCCCAACGGCGGCGAGGTCGCGCCGTGCGTCCTCGATCAACCCATCGCTGCAGGAGATCCACACCGCCTTGGGGCGGCCCTGCGCCAGGTTGTCCAGGATCACCCCGGAGATCTCCCGGCCCTTGCCAACGCCGGTGCCGTCGCCCACGAAGTAGCCCTTGCGCGCCCCGCCCGGAAGCTGCTCGCTGTGGGCCTGGCCGGCGTAGACCACCATCTCCAGCTGGGCGAGGGACAAGCGCCCATCGCCCACGACGGCGCGCGGGAGCATCGGGCTGTAGGCCGGCGCCGGCGGCTCGACATCGACGCCAGGATCTCCTCCAGGAGCTGCGCCGCCGCCTCTCCCGGATCGTCGTCCAGCGCGATCTCGAAGGTCTCCCCCGGCGCCGCTTCGGTCATCAGGCGCATCGCCTCCTCGGGGCGGTACGCCAGCTTCGCCACCAGCAGCAACGGCTCCAGGATCGTTGGCGTCTGCACCTCGCCGGCCTCCAGGGCGTGGCGAATCAGGGCGAGGCTCGCCAGGTCGTCCTGGGGAGTCCAGTGAATCCCGTTGGCCGCGAGAATCCGCGCGGCCTGTAGGTTCGGCTCTCGGTTGTTCATCGCGATGTAGTCCGCGGCGGGCATGGCGAGTGGCCTCCAGTAGACTTGGAAGGTCGGCGACGGACGCGACGGCAC
>JARRNE010000103.1:0-6903 GCA_037385305.1 Chromatiaceae bacterium
GTCATCGGATACACCATCGAGGCCCGCGCGTAAACTCTCCAGCAGCGGCACATTGCCAGAAATCTGGGCAGCGAGCTCGTACTCAGCACCGTAAAAATGCAATGCACTGGGGATCACATCGATTCCAGGCCAATGCGTCGGCTTGATGGCATAGTGGAGGGTATGTTGCTCACCGAGCAGGTAGTCTGCAATCGTATCGCTCGGCGTAATTTGAAGGTCGGGGTTGAAACCAAAAACTGTGGTGGTACTCGCCTGGCTGTCGAGATCAACAAGAAGAACGCGGTAACCGCGGATAGCGAAGTACTGAGCGCTGTGACAGGCGAAGGAGGACTTGCCGACGCCTCCCTTGAAGTTAGAGAAACTGATTATGACAGGCTCGTCGCTGGGTAAGCGTGAGGGACGTGTTCCGAAGAGATCGCGCATCGTGTTTAACGCGTCCAGGGTATAGCCAGAGCGACGTCCGCTTTCGAGGCGTTCAGGGGTAGGCAGTTTGCCTTCTTTCTCGGCCAAGCGAATCGATTGTTGGCTGCGGCTCACCAGCTCCGCTGCGTCGGAGATGGACCAGCTGCGACGCAGCGTCTTTACGCCTTCAGGGGCGAATACATCATCGCGCAGAGCAGACAGAACTTCCTGAGAACGTCGAAAGAGGTAGCTGAGGGGTTGGAGATCTGCACCATCCGGTAGAGTTGTCGAAACCATGCGGTAGACTAAGCAGTTGGCGAATTTACGTCATTTTATGACAGAATTGCGCTAAACGGTACTTCTTTGTAGATATGTTATATATATACAACAATACTAACTACTAACAGACGTGGCAGCCCTGATAAACCAATCGATTACGTGTATCGGGTGCCAAAAATGGGCGTAAGGTGCGCGAAATGGGCGAACTTAGGTGCTAACAAAAGGCGCCCGAATTCGGCACCTTGGGACCTCGAATCGCCCGAAGTTGACACCCTAGCGCAAAAACGTGGCACCTCACGATGTCTTGGCCGACCCCATACGTCGCTATACCATACTGTTTTTCTTGGAGAAACTTGAAAGGTCTCCCGAAACGTCGGGCTGCCAAGAATTGGCACCTTTCAAACGCCAGCGCAGATAGCCATCGGCGACCACCGACCTCCCAGGCTGAAAAAGATTGCGGCCTAAGGAAAGAATCGAAGGCGCATCCAGCGACCTCGGAAGGCTTTCTCAGAAGATTCTGTTGGTCGTCGCGTAACCAATCATCAAACGGGGGTTTTTCGGTGACAGCCGAACAGGTTCCGGACCCATGCCGCCAGTACCGGGTTCTGAGGTGCTAATTTTGGGCACCAACCGCCGTCGCCCACCTGACGCGCCAGAACTTGGCACCTTTAGGCTCCCCCCGGAGCTTACCTTTCAACCGCGCCTCTCCGAGAACGAAGAGCCTTTCCAGCGGGTGGACTGGAGCACGCGACCAGGAGGATTCGGCTGGCAGCATGGTCAAGTACTTTCGGCGCATGGCTTTCGCGGATCTCTGCCGGTCGTCGAGGTGGAGCGCCGCTGATCCGCACCAGACGCAACTGCTCCGGCATGCGCGGAGCTTTGCGGGCGGCCGGGTCGCGGTGCTGACAACTGCATGGAAGAGTGAATACCGGCTGGCATTCAAGAACTGTCAAAAAGGGAAGAAAAATCCGAAGGCTGAGGCGCGTTGTGGCGATTGCCACAACGACCCCATGCCGTTTCCGCTAGATCAGGAATGGGCGCGGTCCTTGCCGCTCATCCCAAGGTATTCGCCGAACGCCGCCTCATCGGGCTCGACTCTACGAGACACAAGATAGCGCTGGAACACGGCAACGACGATATCGATCTGCCCATCCCCAGAAACACAGTCCAAGATCAGCCTGTTAACCGGCAGACGCAACCTGGACCGCCCGAATTTAGTCCGTGTGGTCCTCAAAACGCTCGAAGTTGGCACCCGAGCGCAAAAACCTTGGCACATCACGATGCTCAGGCTGCGACTGGCTTGCTATAAGATGCTATTTCAAAAAGAGAAAATGGCAGTATCCGGCGCATATTCGCGCCGCTCAAACTTGGCACCTTTCGAGCACCAGTAGGGTCTGTCCGGGCGATTGCTCGTCCTACCTGGGGTGCGGCCCAACCTCCGCCGCTGCGGAGATTAGACGCTTTGGAAAGAATCACGTACGCCTTCAGCCGGATCGGAAGAATTCCTCAGAAGATCCCATGAAGGGTCGTGTAACCAGATAGCAAACAGAGCTTTTCTTGGCGATAGTCGGGCGGGTGCCGGACCTGTACTGCCAGCATTGGCTTCTGAGGTGCTAATTTCGGGCGCCAACCTCCGGCTGCCGCCCAAAGCGCCAGAACTTGGCACTTTTGCGCTCCCTCCGGAGCTGACCTTCCAACTGCGCCCTCCCGAGAACGAAGCGCCTTTCCAGCGCTTGGACCGGAGTACACGACCAATCCACCACCCAGACGTGCGAACGTCCGGTGACGTGATCACACGGCATTCAAGACTTACTGAAAATGGAGAAAAATCATGCGGCTGATGCCCTCTGTGGCAATTGCCACAGAGTGCCCTTAGTCTTTGCTTCATCAGGAATGCGCAGGTTCCCTACTTCTCACGGCGAGGTATTCATTGAACGCGGCCTCGTCAGGCTCGATGCCACGGGATGCAAGATAATGCTGGAACACGGCAACGACGATACCCGTCAGTCCATGTTTCCGAAATCGGTCCAAGACCAGCCTGTCAACCGGCGGCCGCGAGATCGACTGCTCAAAGTCTGCTTTGAGCTTATCGAGCACCTCGGCTGGTGCCGACGCGATGTAATTGGCATACCATTCCCGACGGAATGCACCACGTAGCGCATCGAGCCGCTGCGTTGCGCGCTGGTCGGTCTTCTCGTCAGCCTCTCCCGGGTCCTGTTTCGCCTTGTTATCCAGCGCCGCCTGCTGCTCCCGTGGCCGCCATCCTTCGGTAATGGCCTTGTAGACAACGCCGGACGGGTTCACGATGGGCTCGCCTTTAGCCTCCTTCGCCTCCATCCACGCATCTGCGGCGTCCAACGCCAGGATAATCTCTTGTTCACTGTGGTCGGTTAGTAACTGCTCTGCTCGCTTGCCGGTGATGCGATAGCCCGACAGGCGGAGCGTGAGGCGCCGCTTCTCCTCGCTCGTCAGCTTCACGGGATCCTGCTTCAACGACTCGGTGAACAACGCCATCTGCGGGTTGGCACTCACCAAGAATTTCACCTCGACAGCACATCGGTTACGCCGCTTGGTCTTGAGCTGGATCTGAATATCGGAGCATTGGTTCACCTGCTCCATCGCGGGCTTGATTAGTCTGGCATTCAGATACTTATACTCATCGTAGTAAGGCTTGCCGTTGACGCCCATGAGCGTGCGAAAGGTTTCGATCGGTATCCACGGCGTCTCGCCTTGGAGGAGGAAGCGGCGGGTGTTCTCGTAGAGTGCGAGCGCATGCTCCGAACGAAAGACCCGCTGCATCCGCAACGCAATCTCAGCAAACTCGGTTGGGTTGTAGACACGATCTTGGAATGCACTCGTGAACTCGTACACAACCTTACGCGTCTTGCGGCTCACCTTCACATAGGGGAGAAGGGTCGCACTCTCCCACTCCTCAAGCTCTCCTTTGTCATCGAGCAGATTCCAGACGACGCGCGCCTCCATCATCTTATCCAGATTCTCCACGAGACGCTGCATGCGCTGCGATGCCCGTTCCAGGCCCATACCCCAGGCAAGCTCATCCAGCTCGATCTCGTGTCGCGTCGTACGAGGCATTTCGGGCATGGCCCAAAACAGGAGCACGTTGAAGGCGCGGCGTTGGTAAAGGGTCAGGTCCGCCCCGATATGTACGGCACCGGCGTACTTTTTGAGGATCGGTTCACCGTCGCCTGCCTGCTCCGCAAGAGCCCCTGGCACCTCGTCCTCATCGTCCGCAGTTTTTCTGTTGGTCATTGCGCGCCGAAAGATGTCTATTTAGGAAACTGGCTGAACTATCCGCTCATGGCATCTCAAACGAAAACCGGCTGGTACGTGCAAGGTTCGCTAATATCCGGGAGGCGGCTGTTGCCGTTCTTCGCACAGGAGCCTCTTTTTCTGAACGCAGTTTCGGTAGAAGCCCCGCCTCTCTTCTCGGGTACCTCGGCCAGCCTGCCGGGCTATTACGCCTGTGCGTCTGTGGGTGCAGCGTTCTTTTCAGACCCTCTGTCGTAATTACAACGGCAGGAACGGGAGGGGAGGGCGGCAGGGAGGGAATCTGGGTCACGACGGCAACCGGGAGAGCGTGATGAAGTCACGCACCGACACAATCTTGGTTCCGGCGTGGGTTCCGAGGGCAAGCAGATCTGCTTTATCGCCGGTCACAAAGAAATCCGCCTGACCGCCAGCGGCGATCGACGGCAGATAATTGTCGTAAGGGCCCGCGGACGCAGCCACCGGCGGCAGCATCTCTACCACCACCGCCAGGCTACGTAACTCGTTGATGAGTCGCCCCGCCGCCGTCAGGAGATCAAAGCGTCCCTGCCTCCAGTGCACGATGAGCTGAGCCGGCGGTGAGCCCTCCGCCAGCAATAGCAATACGCTGATGAGGACGTTGGTGTCCAACACCACCAGCATAGATCAGGGTCCTTTCTTGGGTGCACTGGATGGCGTCTCCTGCGTGTTACTGCGGACCTCAGCGACCGCTTCGTCGATGAGCTCTTGCAGGGCATCCGGGGCAGGGTCGGCAAAGGCTGCGCGCGCCTCGCCGGTCGTCTGATCGAAAACACGCCAGCGCACCGCTTCCTCGATGAATTTCGACAGGTCGCCTTTCTTCAGGCCGCGTTGGGCTAGAAAGCTGCGCACAACGATATCGGTCTCTTTGGACACCGTGACTGTCCAGCGCGTAGTGGTGTCGGCGGGCATGGGGCACCTTGGGATGAAGCGTATCTGTATCTACGCGCCTAACAGGCTAAACGCTTGGATGCCTAACTTCTAATGTTTATGCGCGCTCTCTTATATGAGAAAGCCCAACTTCGGCCCTAGAAACGGACCCAGTGCCGTAAGCCTCAGAAGTTGATCGGAGCCCGCTATCGTCAGAGAAAACCTTATGGGTGATCGTTTCCACTGCTTCGCTTTGTGAAGGTTCGATGCATCAATGCGCTACGCGATTTTAGCGCTCGCTACCTGCTCTTAATTCGTACAAGCGGGCCGGACCCAATTCGGCCGACGTGAGGGAAGCGACCACCAGGTGCCATATTCGTCGGACCATGGACGCCAGGATCGGGCGTGGTGTCATCGGGGACATCGTCAGACGTATCGCCACGGCTTTGCGGCGTCCTGAAGTGACAAGTATCGCACGTATTCCGAGCAGAGCCCATGAGGAGGGGGAGTCGGGTAGGTGGGGTAAGGGAGCAGTGGGGATGTAGGCCGATGGAATTTGCTGGCGGGGCGAGGCGCGGTCGGCCCTGCCTCGTCCCCCGGCCCCGTGTCGACGGCTGCCCGATCAGCCGCCTTCGGTCGTTGCTCGGCTCAGCAACCCAGCCATCTCCCGCAGACCTCGGAGTGTCGCGTTTCTCCTCGTGAAACCCGGCGGGTACGTCCTATGCCGCTGGAGACTCGGGGAATGGCGACAACCTTGTTTGTGCCGCGGCCGCCCTGCGGTCGCGGCGGGGACTCGACAAATCACCTGCCGAGCCCCACGGCGCCCACAAATGGCTGACGGGGTGTCGGATGCCCTTACAGATTCTCTCCGCCGGCTCCGGGATACCACATCCCCTGCGCCACTACGACAATCCGTACGGGCTCTACCCCTACGCGGACTACCGGCCTTCGCTTTGCTCTCCATGGCCAGCAGCCCATGAAGCCTCTCGCCTTCCATGCCTGGCTCGAGGAGGAGCGCGCGATCCCGCGCAGTCTGCTGCTGGCCCCGCGCTTTGCCGGCAGGATCAAGGTCGATTTCAGGGCCAACGCGGTCTTTCCGCACGCCGACCAGGACGGCCCCTGCGGCTACGAGATCAAGAACCAGGGCTTCACCGGCTTTGCCAGGGGAGGGGACAAGGGCTTGTGGCTCTCGGCGGCGCGGGCTGGGGACACGGCTTTGGTGATCGCCGAGAGTGGCATCGATGCGCTCTCCCACGCCGCCCTGCATCCCGACGAGGCCGCCCGCTACGCCACCACCTGGGTGGCGATGAACCTGAGCCAGCCGGCGCTGCTCCGCGCTGCCATCGAGAGGATGGGGCAGGGGGCGCGCCTCGTGATGGCCACCGACAACGACCCGGGCGGGCGCGCCCTGGCCCGGGAGAGCGGCCGGGAGGACCTGCGCCTTGTTCGTGACCTGCCGGCAGGGGAGGGGGAGGACTGGAACGACGTGCTGCGGGCAGTCCGAGCCGCCGCCGCGCCGCTACCGAAACCCTGAGCACTACATGTTTGCCTTCCTTACGCTTTTTCTTGTCAAAACAAGAAAATCCGTGCCAGGATTACATAGGAGTGCAGTGCAATCACCGGAGGGCTGAGCATGGCGGGAAGCACTATCACAGTCAGGACTGACCCGGAGGTCGTGGCGCAGATCGCTGCCCTCGCAGAGGCAATGGATCGCTCCCGCAACTGGGTGATCGAAGAGGCGCTCAAGCAATACATCGAGACCCAGTCCTGGCAGATCGAAGGGATCAGGGAGGCGCAGGCATCCCTTGCGCGCAGGGAAGGCATCCCCTTCGATGATGTCATGGCGGAGATGGACGCGCTGATCGAGCAAAAGGCGCAGGAGCGTGCAGGCGGCACTGCATGAGGATCGTCTTCTCGCCCCAGGCGCGTGCCGATCTCCGGGACATCTTCCTCTACATCGCAGACGACAACCCCGCAGCGGCGCGCGCCGTGCTCAAGCGCATCCGCGGCCGCATCAGCGACCTTCAGGACGGCCCCCACCTTGGC
>JARRNE010000104.1:0-9523 GCA_037385305.1 Chromatiaceae bacterium
CTCGGTCAGAGCTCCGGCGTGTCCGGATGCCGCCTCCTCGGCCACCTCCCGGGCGTGACGGCGGACCGTCTCCTGGGTGTTGCTTGCGGCGGTCGCCGATTGGCTGCGCTGGAGGCGCCGCAGGAATGCCGGATCTTCCGGCAACCGGTCCACGCTCGTATCGATGAGCTCCTGCACCATCTGGGCGATGCCCGTTTCCTCATGGCGCAGCTGTTGACGAACGGAGCCTGGCAGCGCCGCGTCGAGGTGTTGGCGCACCATGGCTGGTAGGCTGTCGTTGAGTATGCGGCTGGTGTCGGCTCGCGTCTTCTCGGCCAGAGATTGGGCCAGGTGGTTCTCGAGACGCGCTGCTTCGGCCTGGACGCGAACATCCAGCGAGCCTTCCGCTTGATCCGCGAGCTCAGCCCTGAGCTTTGCGCTCAGCCCGCTGAGATGATGCTCCAGGAGCCGCGGCAGCCGCTGCTCGAGCTGCTCGCCCAGCAAGCGCTCGACCTCCTCCCGTGCGGCCTTGGACGCGGCCTCGGCAACGGATGCCGCGGACATCGACGGGGCAGGCGCGGACTCCGCGGATGCTGGCGTCTCGCCCGCTGCCGCGGTCGGCGCGGCGGGCGACGCGCCGGCGGCTGCTTGCAGCCGCGTCAACAGATCGGCGAGCCTCTCGGGAGTCGCAGATTTGGCAAGGATATCGAGGGCCCCTTTGCGGTGTGCCTGAGCGACGAACTCCGGCTCTTCGTTGGAGGTGCACATGACCACCGGAATGTTCGTGGTCGCTGGCTCCGCCTTGAGGATCTCCAATGCCTCGAATCCATTCATGCCGGGCATTGTATGGTCCATGAAAACCGCGTCAGGAGGGGCCTGGCTGATTCGCTCCAGGGCTGATTCTGCCGAATCCGCGGTCTCCACCTCGACGCCATGGCGCTGGAGCTGCAGCCGCAACGCGTAGCGGGCGGACTTGGAATCGTCAACGAGCAGAATTTTAGTGGGATTCATCGATACCCCTTGGCACTGAGCCAAAACGATTGCTATCAGGCCGTCCGCCGGCGGGCTAGCCTCTTTGCCGGTGACCGAAGACGATGGGACGGAAACCTGTCTGACGATTTTGCGCTCCGTCCCACCCCGGTAAATTTAAGCCGATCACACCATGACCGTTTCCTGCTCGAAATGGAGGAACACAGACCGATGGACTTTGACACATCCGTCCGATTCGAGATACTCCCGGATGGGGATGCGGTGGCACATACCGCGGCAGCCGCCATTCTCGCGGAGGCGCAGAAGGCAATCGAGGCCCGAGGGGTGTTCCGTATTGTCCTGGCGGGCGGCGCCACACCCCTGGCGGCTTACAGGCTGCTTGCCCGGGAGTCCGCCGATTGGCCCGCCTGGGAGATCTTCTTCGGCGACGAGCGGTGCGTGCCGGTGGATGCCGATGATCGCAATGACGTGGCCGCGCGGAGGGCCTGGATTCGGCGGGTTCCGATCCCCCGGGATCGGCTGCATTCCATCCCCGCCGAGCTTGGGGCGGAGCGGGCGGCGCAAGCCTACGAGAGTGAGATTCGGACGGTGCGCCCGTTCGACCTCGTGCTGCTCGGGATCGGTGAAGACGGTCATACGGCGAGTCTGTTTGCGGGGCGTGAGATTCCAGCGGGGGCGCTGGTGATACCTGTGCATCACGCCCCCAAACCGCCCCCGGATCGCGTGTCGCTGACGCCCAAGGCCTTTGAGGACGCGGGGGGGATGTTGATTCTGGCGACGGGGGATAGCAAACGGCGGGCGATTCAGGCGTGGCAAAATGGGAGCGATCTTCCCGTCGCGCGGACTGCTCTCCCAGGCCGGACCCTTGTCCTAATGGACCAGGCGGCGGCCGGCTGACCAGCAGCCCCCTGCGGGGCGGCCCCGATGGATTGGGAAGCAGCGCATGTATCATCAGTGGGCGGCGATCCTGGCCCTGCATCAGCTGGGAGCTGTCGTCTGGATCCGGGGGGATGTTCTTCGCCCACATGACCTTGCGTACCGGCGGCTGAGCGCCGCCGTGGCGGCCTCGGACTGGCCAACAGAAGGCGGCCAGCTCGCAATTATCCGGCAGTTGATCCTCACGAATCTGGTCCTTGGGCTGGTGACGGGCCGTCCTGGGCGCTGCGGGCCAGGGGTCCGGTGCGGGTCGTCGAGACACGCCGTAAATGCGATCCTTGCAGGCACCACGGCGCCCTCCGTGGGGCTGAGGGTCCCGCCGCCCCGCACCCGACCCCTGCCTTGGTTCTCAGCTGAGCCACGACGCTAACGCCTTTTCTGATCCGGTCTCACCATAGATGCGCACCGTCTTCTTCGTGTCGGAGAGTACCGGGATTACCGCCGAGACCGTCGGCCACAGCCTGCTTTCGCAGTTCGACAGTCTCGACTACGAGCAGGTCTATATGCCCTACATCAACACGGGGGCACGGGCGCGGGCACTGACGCAGCGGATGCAGGAAGCGGCGGATCGGGATGGGGTGCGACCCCTCGTCTTCAGCACCATGCTCGATGACGACATCCGGGAGATTCTGAAGGGCGGCAATTGCTACTTTCTGGAGCTGTTCGAGATCTTCGTGGAGCCTCTCAGCCAGGAGCTGGGAATTCCGCCAAGCCGCAAGTCGGGCCGCAGCCACGCCATCACCAAGCCAAGCTCTTACACGAAGCGCATCGAAGCCATCAACTTTGCGATGGCCAATGACGACGGCGTGCGCCCGGACAACTTTCCCCGGTCCGATGTGGTGCTGACCGGTGTCTCCCGTTCCGGCAAGACCCCGACCTGCTCGTAGTCGAGACTGTCGAACTGCGAAAGCAGGCTGTGGCCGACGGTCTCGGCGGTAATCCCGGTCGAGTGCCGGGATAAGCTCTTCGGCCTGACGATCGATGCGCAGCGGCTCCAGCTGATTCGGGAAGAGCGCCGTCCAGGGAGCGCCTATGCCTCTCTGGCTCGCTGCGAGGCAGATATCCGCCGGGCCGAAGCCATCTTCAGGCGGCTGCACATAACGGTTCTCAACACCACCAGCCAGTCGATCGAGGAGATCGCCACCCATATCCTAAAGGCGGTCAAGAGCAAGGTGGACTAGTGGTGACAACGCTCGTGACGGTGTCCGCCGCTGTCACCCGACGCCGGAACGCCGAAAACGTTGGCGCGAGACGTGGCCATATCCCCTACCTCGGACCCCCGGTGTCCCGATGCACGCTCCTTATCCCGCCACGCCGAGCTGGTGCGAGGCGCTCAGCCCTGAAGCATGACTGCCGAGGATCAGTGCTGGTGAGGGCCTGTGGTCCATAAAAGAAATGCTTTCGCAAAAGGGAGGTAGACAACCGAAATCCCTTTTGGCAGGATTAGCGGGACTTTCCGCACGTTTTGCACGCCCTAGCCAGCCCGCCGGGACTCTCGATCGCGTGCATGTGCGGTGGCCAGGCTGGTAGGGGCTGTCCAACTCCGGGAGCCGGGCAAGCCGTGCTGCCGCTCATTCCTTCCCCGCACCCGGCAGCCCGGCGCGCAGACCGCGGATCAGGGCCTCCACGGAGTCCGGCGCGGGCTGGGTCTGCCTTGCCAGCTCGTGCGCCTCCCTGGCCAAGGGGACGGCGTCAGACAAACCGTCCAGGGCGGCGGCGACCCGTTGCAAGGCGGAGCGGGCTGCGGCTGCGTGCCCCGGCAGCAGGGAACGGGCGTTTACCGCGTCTTCATAGGCATTCAGCCAGCCGGTGGCCTTGGAGGTCGTTACCCATCGCACCGCGCTCAGGGCGCTGAGCATCGCTTCCTCGATGCCCTTCCAAAAAGGAGGGTTGGGATTCAGGGCCATTTCGGCGGATTGCAGGTCGCCACGGATCTTGCCGACGGGCAGCAGCCCCCAGTGGTAGTCGAGCTCCTCTTCCAGCACCTCCAGATGCTGCCGGGCCCCCTTGCGGTCGCCCTTGGCGGCGGCCGTGGCGCTCTCCTGCACCGCTTTTTTCGCCCGGGCTCGGTGCTCGGCAGGGACATCGATCAGCGCCTGGTCCAGCTCCGCCTCCAGCGGAAGCCATAGACCCTGCTCAGGCGCAGCCCCCTCGTCGGTCAGGTCTTCACGGATAATGGCCGTTTGCTGGCGCAGGGCACGTGCCGCCGCTGGCTCGTAGAAGGTGTCCAGGACCCGGCTGGCGTCGTTCAGCGCCAGTTTGGTGTCGATCTCGTCGCGGCGCGCGGCGGCCCGCAACACGCGCCGCAGATCGCGGTAGATCTCGCGGCCCTGGGCTAGGGCCTCGCTCGACACCTGCCCCAGGGGCGCCTGTGTCTCGTCAATGGTCTCGCCGCCCGCCACCACCTGCGAGTGCTGGGCAGTGCCCGGCGGCGGCAGATCTTTGGTCGGAAGGTCCCTGTAGGGAGGAGCCGCGGCCAGGGGCTGGGCGGCGGTGGTAACGAGGACGGAGGCGAGAAGGGCATGGCGCATGAAGGTATCTCCTCAGGTAACAATTATTGCAGGCCCGGCCGGTCCGGCGGGGCGGTGCGTGAGGCGAGGCGAAAACCGTTCCACAACCCATAGTCTGCTCTCTCCGGGAGATCTCCGCGCTCGACCCGCCTTCCCGCGACGAAGTCCCGCAGCCGGCTCGGCGGGAGCATACGGGCCGCCTCGATCTGCACGTTGGGAGCCTCCAGCAGGGGCACCAGGTCCGGATCGCCCGCTTCGCTGGGACAGCCGATAGCGAAATCGATGGGCACAGTGCCCGGGTGGGCCGCCTCAGCGGTTGCCGGGCCTGAGCCTCTGACCCGTGGCGCTCGGAGCGTGCCGGTACAGGGCTTGCTATGCGTTTGTAGCAGCGCAGTCCTTTCCGCGATCCCGGAGGTACATCATGAAGAGGGCCCGATGGGCCGAGTGCCCACCACCGCTGGCCTGTCCGGCCGAGGGGCATTTGTGATCGCGACCGGAGACGTTGGCGGCTCTTATCGCCTGCCGTTCCGCCGGCTCTTCTGGGTCCCGATAGGCATGTCCGCAGCGCTGGTCCTGCTGGCCCTGGCGGGACTCGCTGTGGTGGCCTGGCGCGGGATGGAGGGCATCCGTCCCTTGCAGACCCATCTCCACCGCATCGCCCGCATCCAGGATATGGCGCTCAGCATGGAGCAGACCCTGCTGGAGGGGCTGCGCGGGGCCCACATCGACCCCACGGACATCGACCGGCTGCGGCTCGACGTGACGCGCATCGCGGCCATGGACGGCCACATGCATCCCGAGACGCCGGCGCGGCTGGCGCAGGTGGCTGAGGGATTGGATATGGCCCGCCTGCACCCGGTGGACGGACTGGTAGAGAGCATGGCCGCGGTGCGCCAGGTGCTGGCCGGGGAGCGGGAATATCACCGCCAGCTGCTCGACAAGGTCGCCGGGGATACCGCGCTGGAGCTTCGCCTGGCGGTGGCCCTGCTGGGGATCGTGCCGCTGGCCGGCGGCGGGCTGCTGCTGGTGCTGCGGGCGCGCATCAAACATCCGCTCGACGACCTGGGCAACCTGCTCGGGCGGCTGGCCGCCAGGGATTACCGGCCGGTGGCGCAAACTGCCTTGACCGAGTCCACCGCCCTGGTGCAGCCGGTATTGCACAGCTACAACGAGCTGGTCTGTCGCCTCCAGGACCTGGAGGCTGACCATCGGGCCCGGCAGCAGACCCTGCAGCGAGAGGTGCGCAAGGCCACCGAGGCGCTGCTGGCTCAGAGCCGCGAGCTGGCCCGGGCCGAGCGGCTGGCAGCGGTGGGTGCGGTGTCTGCCGGTCTGGCCCACGAGCTGCGCAACCCCCTTGCGGGAATCCAGATGGCCTGCGGGAAGCTGCGTCGCGGGCTGACGGACCCGGCCCAGCTAACCCGCGTGGAGTCAGTAATCAACGAGCTGAAGCGACTCAGCGAGCTGCTGACCGTCAAAGTGGATGCAGCCCGGCACGAGCCCGAGGTCCCGGTCCGCGTGCATCTCCAGACCTTGGTGAACGATCTCCTGTCGCTGACGCGCTACCAGGCACCGCCAGGGGTGGCCCTCGTCGCCGACATCCCGGACGCCCTGGAATGCGTGCTACCCGCGGCCGGGCTGCGACAGGCCCTGCTGAACCTGGTGCTCAACGCGATCCAGGTCCAGGACGCGGAGGGCCGGGTGACCCTGCGGGCCCATCGCCAGGACCACCAACTGGTCCTCGAGGTCGAGGACGAGGGGCCCGGCTTCCCCGAGGAGACCCTGAGGGCGGGTGTGCGCCCGTTTGCCACCGGCCGGATCGGGGGCACGGGACTCGGACTGGCCATTGTGCGCCGGTTCACCCGCGACCACGGTGGGGAGCTGGAGCTCGGCAACCGCCAGCCACACGGAGCCCGGGTCACCCTGCGGCTCGCCTGCGCAGCTGTGCCCATTGGCGACGATGGCGCTGAGCCCCATGCTTGACACCCTGCTGGTCATCGAGGACGAGCCACTGCTCGGCGCGGAGCTGCGCGAGGAGTTTGCCGCGAGCGGCTGGGATGCGGTCCTGGCCACCGACCTGGCGGAGGCCGAGCGGCTGCTCGCGGTCCGCCATTTGGAGCCACTGGTGGTGGTCTCGGACATGAGCCTGCCCGACGGCAACGCCATGGATCTGTTGGAGCGGATTCGGCCCATGGGGAGTGCCGGGGAGTGGATCTTCCTCACTGCTTACGGAGGCGTGCCGGAATCGGTGCGGGCACTCAAGATCGGGGCCTTCGATTTCCTGGAGAAGCCCTGCGACACGGAACGACTACAGCTGGTGGTCACTGGCGCCGCCCGCAGCGCCCGCGCCCAGCGCCGCCTGAGCGAGGAGGCGCGCGTGCGCAGCAGCCGGTTCACCCCCACCGCCTACGTCGGCAGGAGCAGGCCCGCACAGCAGGTACGCGATATGCTCGGGCGCCTTGCCCGGGTGCCCTGCACGGCACTCTTGATCACGGGCGAGACCGGCACCGGCAAGGGGCTGGCTGCCCGCATCCTCCACCATGCCGGTCCGCGCCGCGGCGCACCTTTCGTGGAGATCAACTGCGCCACCCTACCTCGGGAGCTCATGGAGGCCGAGCTCTTCGGCCACGAGGCCGGTGCATTCCCAGGCGCCGAGGGCCCGCATCGGGGCCTGCTGGAACAGGCCAACGGCGGCACCCTGTTCCTCGGCGAGATCGGCGAGTTGCAGCTCGGCGTCCAGGCCAAGCTCCTCACGGCCATCGAGGACCGGCGGGTCCGTCGGCTGGGAACAGACCGCGAGCTGGAAATTGACCTCCAGGTCATCGCCGCCACCATCCAGGAGCTGGAGGTGCGGGTGGCCAAGGGTACCTTCCACGCCGACCTGTACCACCGCCTGGCGGTCTGCCGCTTGGCGATGCCGCCGCTGCGCAGCCGCAAGGAGGACCTGGAGGACCTGCTGCCCCTGTTCATCGGCGAGCTCAACGCCTGCTGCGGCCGGCGGGTGGTGACCATACCACCGGCGGTATGGCGTCGGCTAGCCGCCTATGACTGGCCTGGCAACGTGCGCGAGCTGCGCAACCTGGTGGAGCGCTGCGTCCTATTGGCCAACGGCCCGGTGTTTCCAGCGCGCTGGCTCCATCTCGGCGAGGAACCGGGGGCGGGCGACGCCGCCCCCAGCGTATCAGACCACAGCAACGGCCTGTACCTACCGCTCGACGGTAGCGTCAGCCTAGATCAGATGGAGAGGCGCATCCTCTGCGAGGCGTTAGCGCGCAACGGCGACGACGTCAATTTGACCGCCCGGCTACTGGGCACGACCCAGGACAAGCTGCGTTACGGGGTGCAGAAATATGGGCTCAGGACAAGCGATTGAAGCGGATTGCTCATTCCGGCGAGGGTGCTTCTCCTGCGGGCAGCTGGCTTCGAAATCGATCGCCGATGACCAGGCTCGACGGGCTGCAGCGTCAATCCACACCACCACACCGGGTGCGGCCACATGGAGACCCGTCTCCATGGCCTTTCACTGTGCGGCTCCTAGCACGGAGGATCTGTGATGTCGGACGTCAAATCCCTGCTCCCGCGAGCAATGCCCGCCCAGCGCAGACGTTTCAGCAGGTTTCTTGTGAGGCTCCTGCCTTACGCCGTCATGTTGGCGCTTGCCCTGGTAGGGATAGCCTACACGGACCTCTTGCCCCGACACAGCATCTGGTATTGGCAGCTGCTGACTGTGGTGTTCGCGCTGATCTGTGTCGCGAGCGAGTGGCCGCAAGCATCTGACACAGGCAGAAAGCGCGTTCGTCTGGTCGTTACCCAGGTTCTGCATTGGGGCCTCTTCCTATTGGCCATGCGACTGTTGTTTCTGCCGGTCATGCAAAAAAATATGGATGCTGACATCACCGGACTCGTGCTTATGTACATGCTTGCCTTTAGCACAGTTCTGGCCGGGATCTATGTCAACTGGCGGCTGTGTATTCCCGCCGTAATCCAGGGGGTCTGTGATCTGGCGGTCGCCTATTTGGATCAGGCGAGTGCCCTGATGATGGTGATCGCGGGCGTCATCTTTGCCGCAGTATGGCTCTGGTACTATTTCCGACCCGCGACAACGTAAGGTGGCTCGTAGAGGCTAATCGATTGGCCGCTTGGGGCGTGCTGAACGACAACATGCTGGTAAGAACAGGGTTTACTCATATTCGGGGCGCAGCTTCTGCTCTTCTGCGCAGAAGAACCTATTTTCCGAGCAGGATCTCGGAAAAAGCGTAGTCCCGTACCTCCAAAATCTTCGACAAAACGACGAAGGGCTCAAAACGCTGCACTGACATGGAGAAGCCAACCGTAAATTCAACCAACGGTGGTTGAAGTGAGCCGCTTCCTTCGTCGCGCGGGTGGTTGATTTGGCTCAGGGAGCTGAAATATAGGGCTGGCCGCTCATGGCGCGAAAATTGTGTATAGACTGGAAGCGGTGATCCCTCGCCTGGCCTCACGAGCCCGGGCGGGTGCGAACCCCAATCGGCCCGATCAATTCGTCCCCACGACACGAGAAGGAGTTCATGCCCATGAGTCTAGAGCGCATTTTCCTTTCCTTAGTTGCCGCACTGGCAATCGTACTGGCCGGCCCGGTCAGTGCCCAGCAGCAGCCCGCATCTCATACGGGCAGTCGCGATCATTCCGCGCACGTGTTGCGTACCGACTGGCTGGTCACGAATCCGCGCCGGGACAGTGCGCCACTGCCAGGCAAACGTGGTCAGGTATCTCCACTGGGCGGGCAGACGGGTGGGCACGCCCATCCGTACGTGCCCCGTTCGTATCACACCCTCAACATGATCACGAACGATCTGCCGGAGACCATCCGCAAGTGTGACCTCTTCCCGGTGGCTTAGCGACCGGCCTGAGCCTCCGCCGGTGAGCGGCGCACCACGTTCACGCGGTGTGCCTTTTTCTTGGCTCTCTTACGTTTGGTGTGGGCAAGGGGCCAGACCCGTTTGATTCACGCGCAGGCCGTTGCGCCCGCTTGGAGTTTGAACGGAGAGCCTGGCAGATGCGTGAGCTTGCCGGCGACCAGGTAAGCGATGGTGATCAGATGCCGGGTGGTACCGTAGCCGCGGGCCTTGGCC
>JARRNE010000105.1:0-6852 GCA_037385305.1 Chromatiaceae bacterium
GTCGATCGACACAGTGCCACTGCGCTGGGGGAAGACTGCATAGCGGCGCTCGATCACCTGGTAGCGCTGGCCGTCACGGTAGGTGGTGTAGTGCTTATCGTCTCCCAACTTCTGGATCATGGCGTTGGCCGCCGTGGGATTGCTCAGACTCGCTTGGCGCAAGGGGACCCGATACAGCAGCCGGACCGTGTAGATGACCTGTCCCTGGACGAAGGGATCCTTGGGCTCCGCTTCCACCTCGACCATGACGGGGCGCCTCTGCCCGAGTTGCCCCGCCTCACTGGCGGACACCACGTCCAGCTCGAGCGGGCTGCTGGATAGCCCACCCACGGTAAGCGAGGGAATGGTGAGCCTGCCGCTGCGCTTGGGGGCCAGGACAAACCGCCACTCCCGCGTGCTGTTGGCGCGCCCGTTGACGATGGTCATACGGGTGCTCTGACCTTGATCGAGTATGTCGAAGTCGCTCCTGAGGGCATCGGGGTCGGGGGCGCCCGCCGTGTCTCCCGGCGCTGTCACGCTTAGGGTGACCGTATCCCCCTCTGCGATCCGAGTGCGGTCGATGCTCGCCTCCAGCCCGGCCGCCACCGCCTGCCAACAGACCAGGAGACCCAGGACCATCAATGCCCACCGTTTCAGCTGCATGGCTTTCACTTGCGTTTGCTCTGATCGGGATTCTCTATCGTAGATCCGGGGGTCAAACCACGAAAGACGCAAAGAACACGGACTTATTCAGCTGGTTATCTCGCCTGTCGCCGTCGGCTGTCCGGTAAGCCCACCCCTTGGGCAAGTCTCGCCTTGGCCCCTGTTGCCCTTCGTGTTGCTTCGTGCACTTCGTGGTGGGCTGCTCTTTTTACTATGAAAGTCGCGCGAATCCGCGTTCCACATCCCCCTCGCCCTCTGGGAGAGGGACGGGGTGAGGGGAACGGTCATGGCGCCAGCGACTGACATTTTCTGGGGTGGCGCTGGCACCATGACCGTTAGCTCGACGGCTGACTCTCGGGACGCGCGCGGGACACCGAGAATAGGCCCCCATGGGCCGGCCAACGCCTGCAGCTCTCGATGGAGGCGCCGGAGACATCACGGCATCTCGCCGATTCGACGCAGGTGCTGGAGAAGGAACCGCTGGCGAAGAAGACCGCCCGGATCATCCGGGACCCGGCGCAGCATCTCCTTCATGGCCTCAGCTTCTTCCCGTTTCGCGCGGTCCTGCGGCGGGGCCTCCGGGTTCTGCGGGGGTGAGCCCCTGTCCTCGCTCCCCAGCAGGTCGGCCCGACCAGGCTCGGGTCCTTCCCCCTGCTGGCGGGCCTTGTCCTCCCCTGTCTGAGCCGCCTTCCCCCTCTCCCCTTCGGCCTGCGATGCCTGTGCCTTCTTCTGCTTGCCCGCGTCGGCGCCGGTGGGTGGTTGTCGGTTTTGCCGTTGCTTCTCGGTACCGGCGCCCTCCGCCGTCTTTCCGGGCTGCCGCCTTCCCTCGCCGCCCTTGGGCTCCTTGGCAGCCTGCGGTTCGGTGCCTTTTCCCGAGCCCTGTTCCCTCCGGGAGTGGGCGCCTTGCTGGGCATCTGCCTGCTGCTGCTTGCCGCCCTGCCGGCCTGTCTGTTTCCGGCCTTGGCCCTGCTGCCCCGACGAGGACTTGCCCTTTTGCCCCTCTTTCCCCTGCTGCGGGCTGGATCGGCCCTGCCCCGGCTTCTGCTGTTGCTGCCGCTTCCGCTGCTCCAGGAGCTTCTGCACGAGGTCCCGGTTGAAGCGGGCATCCGCGTTCTGCGGATCGGCAGCCAGGGCCTGATCATAGGCATTGACTGCATCCTCCAGCTTGCCCAGCCGGGCGAAGCTGTTTCCCCGGTTGTAATCGGCCTGAGCCCCCTTCGTGCCGGCGAGCGCTTTCAATGCCTCGCCGTAGTCGCCGGCCTCGTATTGGGCCGCCGCCCGCCAGTCGGGACGTTGAAACTGCGCCGCGGCGGCAGCGGGCTTTCCCGCCGCCAGGGCGCGGGCTGCCTGCTCGTCGGGCCGCAGCCAGAGATCTTGCCATTCGAAGGCCCGCGCGGGCGGCGGCGTCAATAGCACCACGAGCACAAATGGACCGAGCCAGCCCCGGCGAAACGCCAAGGCCGCCAGCGGCAACAGGGCCAAGAGGAGCCAGGGGCCCTCCTCGCGCCACTGATCGGCCTCGAGGTCCCGGCGTTTGACCTTCCCCCCTTGGAGGGCGCTGGGCTCAGCGATCAAGCTATGGACATCGGCATCATCGAAGGTGGCCATGACAAAGCGACCGCCGCCCGCGGCGGCAAGGGCCGTCAGTGCCCCACGCTCCAGCCGGGGTATGAGGATGGCCCCGCGGGCGTCCTTCAGGAAGCCGCCGTCAGCCATCGGTACCGGGGCGCCCTTTTCGGTTCCCACACCCAGCACCGAGACCCGATAGCCTTCCGCCACCAGCTTGCGGGCTGCCTCGTCCGCAGCGGCAGGATGAGCCAATCCATCGGTCACCAGGATCACCTGGCCCTTGCGGCTACCCGCCTGACGCAACAGCTGGGCAGCCTTCTCCAGGGCGAGGTCGGTCCGCCGCTTGCCCTCGACCGGGAGGATGTCCGTCTTCAGACTCGGCACCTGGACCGCAATGGTCTTGGCGTCGTTCGTCAGGGGGGAGACGACGTAGGGCTCCGCCCCGTAGGCCAGGAGCGCGGTCTGTCCCTCCGCCGCCCGTTTGAGCAGGTCCAGCACCTCGAAGCGCGCGCGGGCGAGCCGCGAGGGCGGCACGTCGGTGGCGTTCATCGTCCGGGAAATATCGAGCGCAATCACCCGCTGGGCCTCCGCCTCGAAGACCGGCTCGGGCAGTCTTTGCCATACGGGGCCGGCAAGGGCCACTACACCGATGATCCAGCCCAGGGCCAGCAGGATCAGGGGCGTGCGCCGCACGCGGCCCCCCTCCTCCACCAGCAGGTGGGGCAGGAGGTGAGGATCCACGACACCACGCCACGCGCTGTGGGCCCCGCCCTGCCTGGCCAGGGACCAGACCAGCCAGAGCAGCGGCAAGAGCATCAAGAACCATAGGGGCCGCAGAAAGTGGAAGTCAGGCGGCATGACGTCTGCCCTCCTGTAACGAGGCCAGCCTCGCCCGACGGGACAGCCGGGCGGCCGCGAGCCAGACCGTCAGCAGAAAGGCGGCGCCCGCCGGCCACTCGTAAAGCGCCCGCATCGGCCGGTAGGTGCGGCTCTCGTCAATCGTCGGCTCCAGCCGATCGAGCTCCCTGTAGACGTTCTCCAGCTCCTGCGTATCCGTCGCCTGGAAGAAGCGCCCGCCGGTCTCGCGGGCGATCGCCTTCAGGGCCGTCGAGTTCGTGTCGCTTGGCTGGTGAAGCAGCATCCCGAAGGGGGTCTGTACTCCGACCTGCCCGCCCCCGATGCCAATGGTATAGATCCGCACCTTGGCCTCCGCGGCCAGACGCGCCGCCGCCTCCGGGCTGATGCTTCCGGCGGTGTTGGTCCCATCGGTGAGCAGGATGAGAACCCGGTTCTTCCTCGGTTGCCGGCGCAGGTGCTTGACGGCCAGGGCCATGGCGTCCCCGATGGCGGTCTCCCGCCCGGCCAGCCCGATCACGGTGTCGTCGAGCATCGCCCGCACGGTGGCCCGATCGTAGGTCAGGGGGGTCTGCAGGTAGGCGCGGCTCCCAAAAAGGATCAGGCCCAGGCGGTCGCCCTTACGCCGGCGGATGAACTCGCCGGCGACCTGCTTTACCAGGTCCAGCCGGGAGACCGGGTGCCCGTCGAGCACATAGTCCTCCTCCGCCATCGAGCCGGACAGGTCGACTGCCAGCATCAGGTCGCGGCCGCTCACCGGCAGGTTGACCGGTGCCCCCAGCCATTGGGGCCGGGCCGCCGCCAGCACCAGCAGCGTCCACGCCAGCCAGGCAATGATCCGCCGCAGGCGGCCGCGGCTGGCGGAGGCGCCTGCTTCGAGGCTGGCCAGGTCCCGGTAGAAGGGCAGCCGCAGGGCGCGCCCGACGCCTGCCTTGGCGGCAGGCAACAGATACCGGACTGCCAAAGGCAGGGGCAGGGCCGCCAGGACCCAGGGCCATTCCAGTGTAAGGGTCATGGCCGCTGCTCCGCGTTACGGATGATCCATTTCCGCGCAAGGTCGGCGAGCTCGTCGGCGGGTATCTCGCCAGCCGGCCGATAGGGGGCCTCTGTGAGCAGGCGCCCCGGGCCGTCCCGGAATCGGCCCCCTCCCCCCTCGGCATCCAGGAAGGCGAGCCAGTCTGCGCCCGTCAGGCCGGCAACCTCCTGCCTGGGGAATCGGGCCAAGGCGAATCGGCGCAGGAGCCGCGAGAGCCCGCGGACGAAGGCCGCGGCGTCCCCGCCACTGCCCAAGGCGGCCCGCAGCGCCTGAAGCTCCTCCTGGGCGCGGCGCGCCGCCGCGCGCCGACGGCGGCGGCGCAGCAACAGCCAGCCACCGGCAGCAGTCACAACCAGCAGCAGACCCGCCAGCAGCCACCAGCCTGGAGCGGGCGGCCACCAGGAGACGGGGGCGGGAAAGTGGTAGCCTCGCAGCTGCGCGAGGGGATCGGCCGGCGTAGCCTTCACCGCACACCCCCGTGGCCATTCCGGCGGGGCCGCAGGCCCCGGGCCAGGGCCGCCCCCACCGGCTCGTCGGTGCGCACGCCGAGGAGGTGGGCACGGTGGCGGCGCGCGAGATCCTCCAACAGCAGCAGGTGATCCGCAAAGCGGCGCTGCCAGACGGTCCGCCGCTTCGCTCCGGTGGTGTCGAGCAAGCCGCGGCGGAGGCCGTCGGTCACCGGATAGAGGGCCGGCGGAGGCGCGACCTCCTCGAGGGGATCGCGCACATGTACCAGCACCACCTCGCTGGCGGCACCGAGCTGGGCCAGCCAGGCGGAACGCTGCCTGGAGACACCAACGAAATCGCTCACCAGAAACACCAGGCTGCCCGGTCGCACCAAGTGCACCAGATGGGTGGCGGCCTCACTCAGTCCGGGAAGGCCGGCGTGATCGCCGGGGATGGGCGGCTCTGAGAGGGCTCGGAGGAGCGGTAGGATGCCCCGGGTGCGCGCCGCCGGTCGGCGCTCGAACTGCCGGGTCTCGTCGAACACCAGGCCGCCCACCCGGTCGCTCTTGTCCGCCGCCGCCCAGGCCAAGAGCGCCGCGGCACGGGCCGCGATCACCGACTTGAAAGCCACCCGAGTGCCGAAGCGCATGCTGGCCCCAAGGTCCACCAGCAGCCAGACCGGACGCTCCCTTTCCTCCCGAAACAGCTTCACATGGGGCGTCCCGGCGCGGGCGGTCACCCGCCAGTCCATGTTGCGCACGTCATCCCCCGGCTGGTAAACGCGGGACTCGTCGAACTCCATGCCGCGGCCGCGAAAGCGCGAGAGGTGGCCACCGCTGCGGGTGGCCAGCACCTTGCCGCGGAAGGCGATGTCGAGTCGCCGGGCCTCCTCGCGCAGGGCGATGAGCTCCCCCAGGCCGACGGAGACGCCGTCGCTGGCCGGCAATTGCGTGCGTTGGATCAGGGTGGCCAAGGAAAGCACCGATTCATTCGGGGGTCGGCGGAGGCAGCATCATCTAAGCAATAGCTTGCCGCACTCCTGGTGTCGAGGAACGGAATTAGCCAGTGCTCGCAAGGTGATCTTCCGCGGGCCTGCAGGCCTCAGGGCACCGGCACCCGCGCGACCAGCTCGGCGATCAGCTCGTCCGACGTCCGCCCGTCCGCCTCCGCCTCGTAGGACATGAGGACGCGGTGGCGCAGCACATCCGGGGCGGTGGCCTGGATGTCCTCCGGCGAGACGTAATCCCGGCCATGCAGCCAGGCGTGGGCGCGCCCGCAGCGGTCCAGTGCGAGGGTCGCGCGCGGGCTCGCACCGAACCGAATCCAGGAGGCGAGACCCGCCCCGTAGGGGCTCGGGTCGCGGGTCGCCAGGACCAAGTGCACCAGATAGTCCTCCACGTCCGGGGACATATAGAGGTCCAGGATGCGCTGGCGGACCGCAAACACGGTACCCTGACTGACTCGATGCCGCGGCAGGGGCTCTCCCTCCTGCCGAGCCTCGTCCCGATTCAGCCGCAGGATGGCCTTCTCGGTGTCCAGATCCGGGTAGTCGACCCGCACGTGCATCAGGAAGCGATCCAGCTGGGCCTCTGGGAGGGGATAGGTCCCCTCCTGCTCGATCGGGTTCTGGGTCGCCATGACGAGGAACAGCTGGGGCAACGGGTAGGTCTGCCGGCCGACGGTCACCTGCCGCTCGCCCATGGCCTCGAGAAGGGCGGACTGGACCTTGGCGGGCGCCCGGTTGACCTCGTCCGCCAAGAGCAGGTTGTGAAAGATCGGGCCCTTGTCGAAGCGAAAGCTCCCGTCCTGGGGCCGGTAGATCTCGGTGCCTGTCAGGTCCGCAGGCAGCAGGTCCGGGGTAAACTGGATGCGATGAAAGTCCCCCTCCAGGCCGGATGCCAGGGACTTGACTGCCTTGGTCTTTGCCAGCCCCGGCACGCCTTCCACCAGCAGGTGCCCATCCGCCAGGAGCGCGATCAGGAGCCGCAGCACCAGCTTGCCCTGTCCGAGGATCTGCTGCTCCACATGCTCGCGCAGCAGGTCGAGCTCTTTCCCCAGCAGGTCCTGGCCGGCCGTCTCAGGCCCTTGCCCGCCTGAACGCGCGAGGCTCTCCGATGTAGTCATACGCATGCTCCAAGACGTTGGTCTCCGCCGAGCCCGTAATGGGCTCGAGGCGGCCCTGCCGCGGCTG
The DNA here is from genome assembly GCA_037385305.1 of Chromatiaceae bacterium. Classification (GTDB taxonomy): domain Bacteria; phylum Pseudomonadota; class Gammaproteobacteria; order Chromatiales; family Chromatiaceae; genus JARRNE01. The sequence goes on from JARRNE010000105.1 coordinate 6,741, forward strand.
GGGGCTGATCCTGCTTCGGCCGCCCCAATCGTTGTCCAGATATTACTGAAGAAAAGACTGGAACAGGAGACGGAGGTTCACTATACCAATTAATGTTCCCTATGAACCAAAC
>JARRNE010000106.1:0-6818 GCA_037385305.1 Chromatiaceae bacterium
CGAGGGCGCCCTCCGTGGCGCCGACCGTCCTGCCGACCCGCACCCGACACGTCGATAGATCTCCCAGCTGAGCCATAGTGCTAATCACCCCGCGCGATCCATCCGCATAACGAGAACCCAAGGAGAATACGAGCAATGCAGGTTAAAGACATCATGAGCCGGTCGGTACGCACCGTGACGCCGGACACCAAGGCGCTGGACGTGGCCTCCATCATGTGCCTCTATCGTTTTGCCGGTCTGCCGGTCGTGGAGGACGAAGATCGTCTGGTCGGCATCATTGCAGAGAAGGATGTCCTTCACTGCCTGTTTCCGAAGCTGGAGCACCTGATGGAGGAGGGTATTGCGAATGTCGACCTGGACAGGGAGATGGGCAGGTACAAGGAGGTGCTGGCCCAGCAGGCGTCGGATCTCATGACGCGGAATCCGATCACGGTGACTCCCGACATGCACATCCTGCGGGCGGCTGCCGTCATGGTGCGGCACAGCTTTCGCCGTATCCCGGTGGCGGAGCAGGGCAAGCTGGTGGGGATGCTGAGCCTGGGCGACGTGCATAAGGCGATTTACCACGCCACGATCACCCACAAGCTGACGTACTGAGCTCGGGAGGCGCCGGCTAAGTCACTGCGTTCCTTGCCGGTGGCTTCCCATGTGGCCTATCCCGCATCCTGCGGGACCGATCCGGCCCCGGCTCAGCTGGTGCCCGTCAGATCCTTGATCTCGACCTCGGCCCGTGCCTCGGTCTCATACGTATAGTGCTGGATCTTGCGGCGGACATTGCGTTGGATGATGACGCCGAGGACCTTCCAGTCGAGGCCCGTCAGCTCGATCTCAAGGTTTAGGGAGTTGAGTGCGATGAGCCATTCGCGGCCGTCTGCGTCTCTCACATACTGACGGAACCAGCGCACCCCCTCGACCTCCGCGAACACGTACATGCCGCTGCGGCAGTGCCCGGCGGGCTCGATGATGACGACGCATTTCTCCGGGAACTCCGGCTCCATGCTGTCGCCGAGGACTTGCAGGGCGAAGGGCTCCTGAAGGCTGCAGCCGCTGGGCTCAAGGGTAGGATCTAACACGCTCTGCCCTCATCTGGAGCGTTTTGGGACCGGACCGAACGGGCCATACGGCAAGATTTGCCGCCCTTGCCTCGGACGAGCCGACGTAACGCCATCAAGTCTAACATGTTCCACACGGCCGCTACGGAACGCGCCCACCGCGATCGCCGCGATTGGCACAACCTGCGCGGCATGCTCCCGTTCCTCTGGGAATTCCGGGGAAGGGCGCTGGCGGCGCTGGGCTGCCTGCTGCTCGCGAAGCTCGCTACGGTGGGGGTGCCCGTCGTCCTGAAAGAGATCGTCGACGCCTTCCAGGATCCCCGGAGCCAGGCGCTGATCCTGCCGGCGTCCCTGCTCTTGGCCTACGGTGCCCTGAAGCTCAGCGCCTCGCTGTTCAATGAGCTGCGGGACGTGGTCTTCGCCCGGGTGCGGTATCGGGCCATGCGGCGGCTGTCCACCCGGGTGCTCGAGCACCTGCACCGGCTTTCCCTGCGCTACCACCTGGAGCGGCAGACGGGGGCGGTGAGCCGCGATCTGGAGCGGGGTACCCGCTCCGTCAGCAGCATCCTCAACTACCTGGCCTTCAGTGTGCTGCCGGTGGTGGTCGAGTTCGCACTGGTGGCCGCGATCCTCCTGACCAAGTATGCATTGGTCTTCACCCTCATCACCTTCGGGACGGTTCTCGCCTATATCGCCTTTACCTTCGCCGTCACCGAATGGCGCATGGACTATCGGCACCAGATGAATCGGCTGGATTCCCAGGCGAACAGTCAGGCCTTCGACAGCCTGATCAATTACGAGACGGTCAAGTACTTCGGCAACGAGGGGATGGAGCTGCGCCGTTACGACGGTACCCTGACCGCCTGGGAGGAGGTGGCGGTGAAGAGCCAGGGCTCCATGTCCCTTCTGAACTTCGGGCAGGGGGCGATCATTGCCCTCGGCGTCACCTTCGTCATGCTCTACGCGGCGCGGGGGGTGGTGACTCGCACCATGAGCGTGGGAGACCTGGTGCTGGTGAATGCCTTCCTCCTGCAGCTATTCATCCCTCTGAGCTTCCTCGGCGTCGTCTACCGGCAGATCAAGTATGCTCTGGCGGACATGGACCTGGTCTTCAAGCTGCTCGAGCGGGAGCCGGAGATCACTGACCGACCCGATGCCGAGCCCCTGCTCCTAAAGCAAGGCGGCATCCGATTCGACCGGGTCGATTTCCACTACCAGCCGGAGCGGCCGATCCTGCGGGAGGTGAGCTTCGCGGTGGCGCCCGGGCAGAAGGTGGCGGTGGTCGGACACAGCGGGGCGGGAAAGTCCACCCTCGCGCGACTCCTGTTCCGCTCCTACGACGTCACCGGGGGGCGCATCCTGATCGACGGACAGGACATCCGGGTGGTCACCCAGGACAGTCTGCGCCGTGCCATCGGCATCGTCCCCCAGGACACCGTCCTCTTCAACGACAGCATCCTTTACAACCTGGGGTATGGCCGCCCGGGCGCGACCCGGGCGGAGATCGAGCGTGCGGCGGAGATGGCACATATCCGCGATTTCATCGAGGGCCTGCCCCGGCGCTGGGACACCCTGGTGGGGGAGCGGGGCCTCAAGCTCTCCGGGGGCGAGAAACAGCGCGTCGCCATCGCCGGGGCGATCCTGAAGCGCCCGCGGATTCTGGTCTTCGACGAGGCCACCTCGTCCCTCGACAGCCACACGGAGCAGGCCATCCAGCAGACCATGGCGGAGGTTGCCGAGGACCATACGACCCTGGTGATTGCCCATCGTCTGTCCACCGTGGTGGATGCGGATCTCATCCTGGTGATGGAGGGCGGTCGTATCCTGGAGGAGGGGACCCATCGGCAGCTGCTCTCCGCCGGCGGGCGGTACGCGGAGATGTGGGACCTGCAGCTGCGCGAGCAGGTGCTGGAGGCGGTGGCGTGAGGAGCCCGTCCGCATGACCAAGTCGTTTCCGGTCGCCCGCGGTAGGGGTCTGATGCGGCCGACCGTCAGTGGCGTGCTCGGCCTTCTGCGTCGGGCGGGGCTGGCGTGGCCGCTGCTCTTGCTGATGTCGGGGCTGGGGGCGGCCCTCGCCATCTGCCTGCACGATCAGCTCTCGCTCGGGCCTGGCCTCGCGCGGCCCCTTGTCATTGCGGTGATCACATCGGCAGCGGCGCTTGCGGTTCTTGGATGGCGGCTTTACCGGCGCCTGCTCGATCCCCTGGTCCGCCTGGAGGAATCCGCGTTCAAGGTGTGCCAGGGCGAGCCGGGCGCGAGCGAGGCGCTGCGGGGCCTGGGGGTGCTGGATGCCATCGCCGGCGACATCGCCGCCCTCAACGAGGAGCTCACCGATCTCTACGAGGACATGGACAATCGGGTCGCCCGCCAGACCGCCCGGCTCGCCCAGAAGACGGCGTCCCTCAAGATCCTCTATGACGTGGCCGCAGGCATCAACCAGGCGGAGAGCCTGGACGAGCTGCTGCTGCGGTTCCTGCGGGTGCTCAAGGAGATGGTGAACGGGCGCGCAGCTACCGTGCGGCTCGTCATGCCCAACGGCGCGCGCCGGCTCGTGGGATCCATAGGGCTGGACGATGACCTTGTGCGCGACCATGGCACGGCGCCGGTGGACCTCTGCCTGTGCGGCACGGTTCTCTCGCCGGGCGATATCGTCTGCCGCAACGACGCCCGCTTCTGCTCCCGGATCTACGGGCGCCGGATGTTCGGGAGCGATGAGGTCGAGGTGCTGACCGTGCCGCTGGAGCACCACGACGAGCTGCTCGGAACCTATACCGTCTTCGTCGACAAGCCGGGGGTGAGGGCGCGGGAGGACATCATGGAGCTCCTGTTCAGTGTCGGCCACCATCTGGGCGTCGCGGTGGCGAAGCACCGCTCCGACCTGGAGGCTCGTCGCCTGTCGATCCTCGCGGAGCGCAACCTTCTGGCCCATGAGCTGCACGACTCCCTGGCCCAGACCCTGGCCACTCTGCGGTTTCAGGTAGGGATGCTGGACGACTCCTTGGCCCAGAGCCCGATCTCCGAGGATGCGCAGACGGACCTGGACCGTATCCGGAATGGTCTGGACGAGGCGAACACGGAGCTGCGCGAGCTCTTGAGCAGCTTCCGCGCCCCCATGGACCGGCAGGGCCTGATTCCCGGTCTGGAGAAGCTCACCGACCGCTTCCGTCAGGAGACCGGCGCGCACATCCTGTTTCAGACCAACTGCGGGCCGTTCGACCTCCCCGCGTCGGTGGAGATGCAGGTCCTGCGCATCGTTCAGGAAGCCCTCGCGAACATCCGCAAGCATGCCCAGGCCCAGACCGTGCGTGTGCTGCTGGCCCGCCAGAGCGGGGGCGAGCACGTGGTCCTGGTAGAAGACGACGGGGTCGGGTTCAGTGCCCGCAGGGCCGGCGGGCGGCCCGGGGAGCACGTCGGCCTCTCGATCATGCAGGAGCGGGCCCGGCGCATCGGCGCGGAGCTTCGCATCGAGAGCGAGCCGGGGGAGGGGACGCGGCTGGAGCTGGTCTTCACCCTCGAGCGAAAGACTCAGGGGGCATCGTCCCCGGTGGCGGCCTGATGCGCGTTCTGCTGATCGACGATCACGCCCTCTTCCGCATCGGCCTACGGGAGCTGCTGGAGCGGCGCGGGATCGAGGTCATTGGGGCGGTGGGCGACTGCGAGGAAGGCATCCGCCTGGTCGAGGAGACCTCGCCGGACGTCGTGCTGCTGGACATGCGGATGCCGAACCTGAGTGGCCTGGAGGTGCTGCGGCGGCTGCGTGCCGCTGACCAGACCATGCCGGTCGTCATGCTCACGACCAGCGCCGAGGAGCGGGACCTGATCGACTCGCTGCAGACCGGCGCCCAAGGCTACCTGCTGAAGGACATGGAGCCGAACGAGCTGATGGCCGCCCTGCGGGAGATCGTCGCCGGCAAGACGGTGGTGGCGCGGGAGCTCACCGGTGTCCTGGCCAAGGCGGTCAAAGGCGGCACGGCGGAGCCCGAGACGCCCTCCGCCTTCTCGGATCTCACCCCGCGGGAGCTGGAGATTCTGTGTCACCTGGCGGCCGGACAAAGCAACAAGGCGATCGCCCGGGAGCTTGGAATCTCCGACGGGACCGTCAAGCTGCACGTGAAGGCGATCCTGCGCAAGCTCGACGTCCATTCCCGGGTCGAGGCGGCGGTGATCGCGGTGGAGAAGGACCTGTGCGCCCGGGGGGTCGCCCGTGCCGGGGACTAGGGAAGTCCCGATCAACGCCGTCCTTCGACTTCCGGATCGAGGATCAAGGTATTGATTTGGACGAGCGTATTCCGCGGGCAACCGAACGATTCGGTCCTTCCATAGGGCGCGGTGGAGGGCCAATAAATCGGACAAGTCTATTCTTTGTCGTTGTCGTTGTCGTCATCGAAACTGTCGTAAGACCCGGGTTTCTCTCGCACCTCATGGCTTCGCTGTCCGAGCTTGGTGAGCATCGAATTGGTATGCCCAAGTCACATACCGGATCCAAACCCGGTCGACATCGAGTTGCTCATGCCTGAATTACATTTGTTTTCCGATTACGACAACGACAACGTTTGTGTTCCTTGTGCAACTTATTGTTGATTCGTTGGTAAGGACAAGATTCAGAGGCAGAGACGAATGAAGAACTTTATCGAGCTGGTCCGAGGCTGCTTGACGGACGTGCGGGAGATCATGCCCTGGGATCTGGAAGAGCGCCTGGAGGCCAACCCTGGGCTCCTGATCGTCGACGTGCGGGAGCCCTACGAATACGAGGCGATGCATATCCCCGGCTCCATCAACGTGCCGCGGGGCATCATGGAGTCCGCCTGCGAGTGGGACTACGAGGAGACGGTGCCGGAGCTGGCGGAGGCGCGGCAGCGGGAGGTGGTGGTGGTGTGCCGTTCCGGGTACCGGAGTCTGCTTGCCGCCAACTCGCTGCAGGTGCTCGGCTATGAGAACGTCTGCTCCCTACAGACGGGCCTTCGGGGCTGGAAGGATTATGACCAGCCGATGGAGGACGGGGCAGGCAACGAGGTCGACCTGGACGACGCGGATGTCTATTTCACCCCCCGCATCCGCCCCGATCAGATGCGCTCCGCAGCCTAGGCCCAGGCGCAATAGCGAAGGGTATTGCGCTGACCGATGGGGCCGGTTGCCGCCGCAAAGGCGCGGAGTACGCGGAGGACAGGACAAGTATCGATCAAGCCGGGGAAGAGCGTCCGACCGCCAGCGGCACCGAGCCTGGCAGCCGATTTGGATCTCAACGTGCTCCGCGTGGACTGATGGTCCGCGCAGCGGATCTGCGGCACTCCACGCAATATACGCGTAGCGCGTGCCTCGAGTGCGGTCAATCCGCCGATTGCATCGTAGGAGCGAGCTTGCTCGCGACCACCCCGAAGGGGTGTCGACCTAGACATCGCAACCGACCACGAATTAGGACAATCTTGGGGCCAACTCGCAGACAGGTCGCGAGCAAGCTCGCTCCTACGGTGGCCGACATGGGCATGTGGGAGGGGTGACGGGCACAATCGCGTCACCTCGACCCGATCCGCACTGGCCAGTACGTAGAGACGGTGAGGAACGAACATCAATCCGCGTATGGCTCGGGCGACGATTTCCCCGCCAATCTCCGGTATACCGTGGCGAGGCCATCCGCGTCGCCCACGTTGCCCGGGAAGATCACCACGGGGAGGCCCGGGTAGCGCGGATGATCGTCGGGACAGCGCACCACCGAGCAGCCGGGCAGCACCTGCCCGAGCACTCGGGAGCTGCGAAGGGCCAGGCCTT
>JARRNE010000107.1:0-11226 GCA_037385305.1 Chromatiaceae bacterium
CTCAACGTCTGCCTCAAATTGGGGGCCACAATAGTCCTTCGTCGTTCAACTCTGGGATCTAGGCCAACAGCTTCCGTACCGGCCCGAACGACCGCCGGTGGATCTCACAGGGCCCGTGCTGCTGCAGGGCACCGAGGTGCTCCCGCGTCGGGTATCCCTTGTGGCGGGCGAAGCCGTAGGCGGGATATAGGGCGTCCAGCCGCTCCAGCTCACGGTCCCTGGATACCTTCGCCAGAATGGACGCAGCACCGATCACAGGCACCGAGGCATCCCCCCGAACGACGGCCTCAGCCGCGCACGCAAGGGACGGACAACGGTTACCGTCCACCAACACCAGCTCAGGGGCTGCGGCGAGGGCTTCCACCGCCCGCTTCATGGCAAGCAGACTGGCCTGGAGGATGTTCAGGACATCGATCTCGTCCACGCCCGCGCTCGCTACCGCCCAGGCGATCGCAGCCTGCTTGATCAGCGGCTCGAGCTCCTCGCGCCGGCCGGGGGAGAGCTGCTTGGAATCGGCGATCCCAGCCACGGGGTGGGCGGGATCCAAGATCACGGCCGCGGCGGTGACAGGTCCCGCCAGCGGACCCCGGCCCGCCTCGTCCACGCCGGCAACCAGCAGCGAAGGACGAGTCACGGACGAGGCTGCGCCACCAGATCAAGAACGGCGGCGGCGGCCTCGCTGGCGGCGTTGCGTCTCAAGAGACGGTGGATCTGGTCGTATACGGTTTGGATCTCATGCACTCGGACCGGATCCCCCAGAAGCTCGAGGAGCGCCGGCCCCAACAGCTCCGCCCGGCAACGCTCCTGGATGAACTCCGGCGCGAGGGGGCGTCCGGCCAACAGGTTCGCCATCGCAATATAGGGCACCTTCACCAGGCGCAATCCCCTGACCAGATGATAGGTCAACGCATTCATGTGATAGGCGACCACCATCGGGCGCTTAAGAAGCAGGGTCTCGAGGGTCGCCGTCCCGGAGGCGGTGAGGACACAGCTGCTTGCCGCGATCGCCTCACGGCTGCGTCCCTCTACCAGCGTGATCGGGAGGTCCGGTGCCTCCCGGCGCACGGCGGCACTGAACATGGCGCGGAGGGTCGGGCTCACCAGGGGGCTCACGAACCGGAGATCCGGCCGGCGCTCCAAGCACCACCGCGCCGCCTGCAGGAAAGGTCCCGCGAGATGGCCCACCTCACTCCTGCGGCTTCCCGGCAGAATCGCGATCACCGGCCCTTCCCGGGGCAGCCCCAGCGCCGCGCGGGCGGTCTCCCCATCCACCTGCAGGGGGATCTCGTCCGCGAGGGGGTGCCCGACATATCGCACCGGTACCCCCTTCTCCCGCAGCAGCGCCTCCTCAAACGGAAATACGCTGAGCATGAGGTCCACCGCCCGGCGGATCGCCTTCACCCGCCCCGGACGCCAGGCCCAAACCGTCGGGCTGACCAGGTGGACGGTCGGGATGCCGCCGCTGCGCAGGCGCCGCTCCAGCCCCAGGTTGAAGTCCGGGGCATCGACACCCACGAAGACATCGGGACGGAGTCTCAGGAAGTGGACCACGAGCTCCCGCCGGAGCCGCAGCAGCTCACCCAGGTGCTTGATGACCTCCACCAGTCCCATGACGGAGAGGCGCTCGAGGGGGAACAGGGTCTCGCAGCCGGCGGCGATCATGTGCGGCCCCGCAACCCCAACGAATCTCGCGTCCGGTCGGCGTGCCCTCAGGTCCCGCACCAGGGCCGCCCCGAGCAGATCCCCGGAAGGCTCGTTGGCCACGATCCCGATGGTCAGCATGGCGGATGCTCAGCGCGTGATGCTCCGGGCACTGCCGGCGACGAAATCGGCCATGACTCCCACCTCCGGGCAGGTCGCGGCCAGCTCCCTCAGGGCCCTAAGGGCCTCCTCTAGCTTCTGGTTGGACATGTAGAGAAGCCGGTAGGCATGCTTCAGCCGCTGGATGGTATCGGTGGGGAAAGACCGGCGCCGCAGCCCTTCCAGGTTGATACCGCGGGGCTCGGCGGGATGGCCACCGATGATGACGAAAGGCGGCACATCCTATGTTACCACGGATCCCATGGCGCAAAAGCTGTGGGCGCCCACACGGCAGAACTGGTGGATCAGGGTAAAGCCCCCGAGGATCGCCCAGTCCTGCACTTCCACGTGCCCCGCAAGGGACGCCGCATTGGCCATGATGACGTTGTCGCCGATGCGGCAGTCGTGAGCGACGTGAGTGTAGGCCATGAAAAGGTTGTCGCTACCGACCCGGGTCTCCCCCTCGTCCTGTGCCGTGCCCCGATGCAGGGTCGCGTACTCCCGAATGACGTTGCGCTCCCCGATCACCAGCCGGGTCTCTTCCCCATGGAACTTCGTGTCTTGAGGGACGCCGCCTACGGATGCGAACTGGAAGATTCGATTATCCGACCCGATCACAGTCGGCCCCATCAGCACGACGTGCGGGCCGATCCTGGTCCCCCGACCGATTTGGATTTGGGGGCCGATTACGGCGTAGGGGCCGACCTCTACCTCCTCGTCGAGCTCCGCAGCCGGGTCGATGACCGCAGTCGGATGGATCAAGGGAAGCACCGATCTATCCTGCATGCCCGCGTCGATGGCCTGCACTGCGCCGGAGTCGGTGCACGCAGGCGGCGCTCGAATTTTGCCAAGCGCACATCGCCTTGTCAGTGCGCGCGGAGGGTTCGGGTACGCCCTGGCGGAGGTGTCGGCAGCCCGAACGGCTGCCATCAAGCCTACACGGATGTATTCACGGCGTCCCCCGCCAGGGCGCACCCGGACCCCGGAAAGCCGAAAACCCAAATGAGGAAGGTATAGTCACCCCTTCCCAAGCTCAGAAGTCCCTGGCGGTGCACATGATCTCGGCGGTGGCCACGGGCTTGTCGTCGACGCGGGCCGAGCCCGCGAACCTCCAGATCCCTCGGCGCACCGCGCGCAGGCGCACGTCCAAAATGAGCTGATCGCCAGGCTCCACCGGCCTCTTGAAGCGGGCCTTATCGATGCCGACGAAGTAATACAGCGCCTTCTCCCCTACCTCGTCAGGACGAGACTCCATGGCCAGCAGACCCGTGGCCTGGGCCATGGCCTCGATGATAAGCACCCCCGGCATGACGGGCCGCACCGGAAAATGCCCCGCAAAGAAAGGCTCGTTGAACGTGACGTTCTTGAGTGCGACCAGATAGTCATCACGCCTGTACTCGACCACCTTGTCGATCAACAGGAACGGATAGCGGTGCGGCAGCAGGCTCAGCACCTTGTGGATATCCATTGCGCCCAAGTCTACCTCCGATGCTATCGGCGTCATGTCAGGGCTGCTGTCCGGGGCGTCGAATCGCACCGCCTCAATCCTCGTCTTGATCCGTCTGATCCTGGGACTGACCCTTGGCGTCCTCGACCCGCTTGAGCCGCCGCGCAAGCTCGTCGAGGTGGCGAAACCGGGCCGCGTTCCGTCGCCATTCCATGTTGGGCATGGCGGGGATCCCGCTGCTGTAAACTCCCGCATCAGGGAAGGAGCGGGTCACCATGGCCATGCCGGTGAAATGCACGTTGTCGCCGATCTGCAGATGGCCCGCCATGCCCACCGCGCCCGAAATGGTGCAGTTCCGACCGATCTGCGTCGAGCCGGAGATGCCCGAGCAAGCGGCCATTGCCGTGTTCTCGCCGATCCGGCAGTTGTGGCCAATCTGGATCAGGTTATCGAGCTTTGCGCCGTCTTCGATAACCGTGTCGTCGAGGGCGCCTCGATCAACCGTCGTGTTGGCCCCTATCTCCACGTCGTCTCCAAGCCGGACTCGCCCCAGCTGCGGGATGCGGAGCCAGCGCTCACCGTCCTTCGCAAACCCGAAGCCCTCGCGACCGATGACGGCCCCCGGGTGTATCAGCACACGCCGACCCACCTGGGTCCCTTCGCAGAGGGTAACCCTGGCGACCAACCGGGTATCTTCCCCCAGCCGGGAGCCGGCTCCGACAATGCAGCCTGGCCCAACGAACACCCGCGGGCCGATCTCCGCGTCCGCCTCGACCACCGCGGTGGGACCAATCCAGGCGGAAGCGTCGATGCGCGCGCTGTCGGCAATCACGGCGCTCGGATGTCGGCCCCCGACCACCCGCGCAGCCGGGTGCAACAGACGAGCCGCCCTTGCAAACGCGAGGTGGGGATCCGGAGTCACCAGAACGGCCACCGGGCACAACGCGAGATCCCGCTCGGTGAGTATCACCGCAGCGGCACGCGTCCCCGCCAGATCCGCCAGATACCTGTGATCACTGAAAAAACAGAGGCTTGCCCCATCTCCCTTTGTAAGCGTCGCGACGCGGGATACCCGTATATCACCTTCACCTCGCAGCTCCGCCCCGAGTTGGCGGCTCAAGTCCCCGAGTGTGAGGCTCAAAGACGCGGCAGCAGGGGAACGGGATCCAGCGTCCACGCTTATTTGGAGTTGAATTTCCCCTTGAGGCGCTCGACCACGAGATCGGAAATATCGATGCGCTTGCTGGAATAGACCACTCCTTCACTAATGACGAGGTCTATCTTCTGCTCTTTCGCCACCTCCTCCACCACTTCCCGCACCTGCTGTCCAAGCTTTGTCCGCAGCTCATTCTGGCGCAGCGCGATATCTTCCCTAAACTCTGCTTGGGCAAACTTGAGCTTGCGGTCTCGGTTCCGGATGTCGTTTTGCAGCCGTGCAACCTCGTCGGCACTCATCAGCGCCGAATCCCGCTCCAGCTTCTTCTGCAGCTCATCGATCTCTTTTTGCTGCACCGCAAGCTTCTTTTCTCGGTCGGCAACCTCCTGCTGAAGGGCCTTACGGGCCGCGTCGTACTGCGGAGACTGCTCGACCACCCGATTCGGATCCACCACCGCGAAGACATACTCCGCAGCCAGAGCCGCCGGTGCCAGCCAAGCCAGAAGCACGCAAACCAAAGATGCCGCTACTCTCCGCACTATGTTCTCCGCCACCTCTAGAAGACCTGACCGAAACCGAACTGGAATACCTGGGTCTGGTCGCCATGCTGGGGATTTATCGGGTAAGCCAAGCTGACCGACAAGGCCCCAAGCGGCGACAGCCAGGCGACCGATAAGCCGGCAGAGTACCGCAAGTCACCCAGGCTGAAGCCGATAGGTCCCTCAATCGAGGAGTTTCCCTGGGTCAGCCAGACGTTACCGAAGTCGAAAAAGGCGCCCAGTCTTAAGGTCTTCGCAAAATCTCCGCTCACCGGCGGCGGGGCAAAGAGCTCGAGGCTCCCCACCACCCGCACATTGCCCCCGACAGGGTCGTTGTAGCCCTGACCATAGGCCGTCTGCCGCGGCCCCAGGGTGTTCTCTTTCCAACCGCGCACGCTTCGGGGCCCACCCGCGAAGAAGTTGTCGAAGAACGGGAGGCTGGTCGTGCTGCCGTAGCCATTGCCATAGCCCAAGTTCGCATTGAGTGCCAGTGTAAAATGGCTCGTGAGCGGGATGTATCGGCGCTGCTGATAAGTAATGCGGTACCACTGCAGATCGCTCCCAGGAGCTGCCAACTCTGCAATGAGACTCTGGAAAAGGCCGCTCGTGGGATAGACCGCCGAGTCCCGGGAATCCTTCGTATAGGACGCGGTCAGGACGTAGTCATTGAAGATGTTGCCATTAGCGAATGCGAAGTCCTGTGCGACGAGGGACGCACCGGGCTTGAAGTTCGTGTACTGGTAGCGAATGCCGAAGCCGGCGCGGCTCGTATCGGTAATAGGAATCCCAAACGACATGCCAGCCGCCCCCACATCCGTCGTGTAGCTCGCAACGGAGAGATCGGCGTAATCCGTCGTCCGATAGGAAAGCTCAAACCCGCGACTCACTCCGTCAATGGTGTAGTAAGGGTTTGTGTAAGCCAACAGGTAATTGGTGCTCGCCTGGCTGTTGTTGAAGGCGAAACCGACGCGCTTGCCGGTCCCAAGGAAGTTGGTCTGGTTAACGCTCCCGTTGAAAATGATTCCCTGGCTCTGGGAGTAACCAATGCCGGCCAGGAGATTGCCGGAAGGTTTCTCCTTCACCGTGACGTTAACATCGACCTCGTCGGCGGAGCCGGGAACCGCCGGTGTCTCGATGTTCACGTCATCGAAATAGCCGAGCCGCTGTAAGCGCTCCCGGGACTTCTTCACCAGCGCCGTCGAGAACCAGGCAGCCTCCATCTGCCGCATCTCCCGGCGCAGAACCACTCCCCGGGTGCGCGTGTTTCCCTTCATGTTGATGCGCCGAACGTAGACGCGCTTTCCCGGGTCGATGAAAAAGGTGATGGCCACCTGCTTTGTCTTGTCATTGATGTCCGGGATGGTATTCACGTTGGCGAACGCGTAACCCTGGTCGCCCAACAGCTTGGAGATGCGATCAGCACTCTCCGTGACGGCCTTGCGAGAGAAGGTCTCGCCCCGGCGCAGGCGAATCAACGGAAACAGCTTCTTGACCGGCACCGTCGCCTCCCCTGCGAGCTTGATGTCGCTGATGGTGTAGACGGGTCCTTGATGGATACCGACGGTGATGTAGATGTCTTCCTTGTCCGGGCTTATGGTGACCTGGGTCGATTTGATCGCAAACTTGATGTACCCCCGATCGAGATAGAAGGAGCGCAGATTCTCGAGGTCGCCGGTGAGCTTCTGCTTGGAGTACCGGTCGTTCTTCGTATAGAAGGAAAGCCAATTGTGGGGACCCAGCTTGAACTGACTGAGCAGCTCCTTCTCCGAAAATGACTTGTTCCCGATGATATTGATCTGCTTGATACGTGCTGTTACGCCCTCGGTGATCTTGACGGCAATGGAAACCCGGTTTCGCTCCAGCGGGGAGACCGTGTCTGACGTTGACATCCTTGAAGAAACCGGTCCCGTAGAGGGTGCGGATGATGGACTCGGTGACTTGGTCAGTGACCGTGTCCCCCACGTGGACCGGTAGGTAGTTGAAAACCGTGCCCGCGGAGATGCGCTGCAGCCCCTCGATCCGAATATCGGAAATTCGAAACTCGGAGGCCAAACCCGCGCGAGCCAGGATCAGAAGGACCATTAGGGGCACCAGCCGCCGCCACGCGGCGATCAGTCGGCCCGTTGCTAGCTCGCTCAAGAGCGCCCCCCTCCACTCCACGCCCGCCCCCGAGGCGGGATCTGTCACGGCGCAGTAGTATAAGGGATCTGCCGAAGCTATCCCAGCAAGCGGCTGATGTCCACGTAGAAGGCCAAGGTCATGAGCGCAGCGAGCAGGGCCAGGCCGATGCGCTGGCCCTGGAGCTGGGCCTGCTCGGAGAGGGGGCTGCCCTTGACCCCTTCGATCACGAAGTAGAGCAAATGACCGCCGTCGAGGACGGGAACAGGCATGAGATTAAGAATCCCCAGACTGATGCTGACGACGGCGAGAAACTTGATGAAATACTGCAGACCATAGCTCGCGGTCTTACCCGCCGTCTCTGCGATGGAAATGGGTCCGCTGAGGTTGTCTACTGACGCCTTACCGATCAGCATCCGACCCATCACACGGAGCATGAGAAAGCTCATGTCGGCCGTCCTGCTCACCGAGGCGCCGAGGGCCTCCAGGGGTCCTAGGCGCACCGTGGTGCGGTACTCATCAAGCAACCCCTTCGGGACCTCCGGTCCGGCCCCAATGCGGCCGATCTCCCCGTGCGGGTCGGTGACTGGGTGCGGGATCAGGTCGATCTCCAAGTCCTGCACGCCACGCTGGACCTTCAGCCGCAGGACCTTGCCTGGGTGCTTCTGGACGATCTCGACGAACTGTCGCCAGCTCGCTACGGGAGCGCCGTTCGCAGAGACGATTCGATCTCCTGTTGTCAGCCCCGCCCGCTCTGCCGGCTCGCCGGGTACCAGCTTGCCGATCGCCGGGGGCAGCACCGGGCGTTCCGGCTCCAACCCCACCTTGCTCAGGATCGCGGGGTTCTCGGGCAGCTTGGCGACCGCCGCCTTGTCTAACACCCGCACGGTCTCAGCCCCATCCTTCTCCCGCACCCGAATGGGTATCGCCCGCTCGTTCATAGCGTCGGCCATCATCGCGAAGGCTGCGGATTCCCAGGTCGGCGTCTCCCGCCCATCCACTGCGAGAATCCTGTCGCCAACGGCAAAATGGGCGGCAGCGGCAGAGGATCCCGCCTCCACGGACCCCACAACCGGCCGGGTCCCCGTGTCCCCCGTGACCAGGATGGCCCAATAGACGAGAATCGCAAACAGGAGATTGAAGACGGGACCCGCGCTAACGACAGCGAAACGCTTCCAGAGCTTCTGCCGGTTGAAAGCCAGATGCAGCTCCTGAGGCGACACATGCCCTTCCCGCTCATCGAGCATCTTCACGTAGCCGCCGAGGGGGATCGCCGCGACCACGTACTCGGTGTCGTGCCGCCGACTCACCCATCTTAGGAGCGGCCGGCCAAAACCGATGGAGAAACGCAACACTTTGACCCCGACCTGCCGGGCAACCCAGAAGTGGCCGAATTCGTGCACCCCGATGAGAATCGCCAGGGCGAGGATGAACGAGCCCGCGGTAAACAGGGTCTGCTCCATGGCAAAAATCAGACCGAATGACTCACGTTTTGTTCCGCCACCTCTCGCGCCCGCCGGTCCACGCCAAGCAACTCATCCAGCCCACCGCCCCTCAGCGGCTCAGGCGGCAAGCCTTCCAGGGTACGGGCCACCACCGTGGCGATATCCGTGAAACCGATGCGGCGACCAAGGAATGCCGCTACCGCCACCTCGTTGGCCGCGTTCAGGATAGCGGGGCCGGTACCCCCCGCAGCCGCGGTCTCGGAGGCCAGGCGCAGGCAGGGAAACCGATCGAGCCCGGGGGGCTCGAAATCGAGGCGCCGAACGGCAAACAGATCCAGCGGGACCACCCCCGACCTCATCCGCTCGGGCCAAGCCAAGGCGTGGGCGATCGGGGTTCGCATATCCGGGTTGCCGAGCTGTGCGAGAACCGACCCGTCCACATATTGGACGAGCGAATGGATCACGCTCTGCGGATGCACAACGACCTGGACGCGCTCCGGCTGGGTCGCGAACAGCCAGCAGGCCTCGATCAGCTCCAACCCCTTATTCATCATGGTGGCAGAGTCCACGGAGATCTTGCGGCCCATCTGCCAGTTCGGGTGCGCACAGGCCTGCTCCGGGGTGACCGTCGCCAGTCGCTCGATAGGTGTATCCCGGAATGGCCCGCCCGAGGCCGTAAGCAGGATCCGTTCTACTCCCACCTCCCCGAGACCGCGCTTATACCCCACCGGCAGGCACTGGAACACGGCATTGTGCTCGCTGTCGATGGGCAACAGAGTTGCTCCGCTGTCGGCAACCGCTCGCATCAGGATCTCGCCCGAGACCACAAGGGCCTCCTTGTTGGCGAGCATCAACCGCTTGCCGGCCCGAGCGGCCGCGAGGGTGGGGGGGAGTCCCGCCGCCCCGACGATAGCGGCCATCACGTAGTCCACATCAGACAAGGCGGCCACGGCCCCGAGGGCCTCTGGGCCGGCGTGCACCTCCGGCGGGGTAGACATATCCGCGAGCAGCTCGCGCAGCCGCACCGCCGCGCCCGTATCGGCCATGACGGCGTGGGCCGGGCGGTGGCGCCGGCACTGCGCAGCCAAACCCTCGGCATCCCGATTGGCGGTCAGGGCAACCACTCGAAAACGCTCCGGATGACGCCCCACCACATCGAGCGTGCTGACCCCAATCGAGCCCGTTGAGCCGAGGATCGTGATCCCGATCACAGGGGTGCCTCCATCCACAAAATGCCGAGCACAAACACGGGGGCCGCCGCCGTCAGACTGTCTATCCGGTCGAGGATGCCACCGTGCCCCGGTAACAGCCGGCCCGAGTCCTTCAGGCCCCGACGACGCTTCAGCAGACTCTCGAGAAGGTCCCCCACCACCGAAACGGCCGCGGTCACGCCGCAGAGGACCACGGCCGCTGCAAGCTGACCCCACTGGAGCCCCATCCCCCAGCCTAGCACAAAGCCCAAAAGGGCCGCGCCCGCGAGTCCCGCGTACGTCCCCACCCACGTCTTGCCCGGGCTGACAGTCGGTGCCAGCCGTGCCCGACCCCAGCGGTGCCCAGCGAGGTAGGCCAAGGAGTCGGCCACCCAGATCAGCACCAAGAGGAAGAGGACGAGCAGCCGACCATGGGGAATCAGCGCATGCAGCCGTACGACAGCCAGCCAGGGGCCCAGCAGAACGAGCAAGCCGAGAGGCAGGAGCCAGGGGTCCGCCCCCCGGGCGGGCTCGATACGGCGGCGCAATCGCACCAGGAGGACCGCGATGACTGCCCAGCACGAGGTGGCGAGCGTCAACAAAGCAATCGACCACTCTCGCACCACTGGCCAAAGCAAAGCGAGACAGCCCGCCAGCAGCAAGGCAAACGCGAGCCGTCCCACCAGGGAGGAGAAACCCGCCAACACAGACCACTCGCTGGCGGCGGCTATCAGGATGAGTCCAAATGCAGCGGCGAAATAGGCGGTGGGCAGGGTCAGGACCGCCAGGATTGCCAGCGGCGCCAGCACGAGGGCGGTCGCTACTCGCTGTCGAAGATGGCTAGCCACTACCGGGCTAGGCGGTCTGACCGGCGATCTGGCGCGACACCTGCTCTCCAGTGAAGCCGAACCGGCGCTCGCGGCGAGCGTACTCCGCGAGCGCGCGGGCATAGGCATCCGCCCCGAAGTCAGGCCACATGAGCTCACTGAAATAGAGCTCGGTGTAGGCGGACTGCCACAGCAGAAAGTTGCTGAGGCGCTGCTCTCCCCCCGTGCGGATGAAGAGGTCAGGATCGCGGAGATCGGGGAAGGTGAGGTGGGCCGCAAGGACCTCCTCGTCGATCCGCTCGGGTGCGAGCCGGCCGGCCGCCGCCTCTTCCGCCAGCCGCCGCGCGGCTTGGGTGATGTCCCAGCGCCCCCCGTAATTGGCGGCGATCTGGAGAATCATTCGCTTGTTGCCGGCAGTGAGCTCCTCGGCTTCGGCAATCCGGCGCTGCAGCTTTTCCGGGAAGGCCGCGCGGTCCCCAATAATCCGCAGCAAGACAGCGTTCTCTTGCAAGCGCCTGAGCTCTCCCCGCAAGACGTTCGAGAACAGGGCGAGCAGCAGGTTGACCTCGGAGCGCGGGCGGTGCCAGTTCTCGCTACTGAAGGCGAAGAGGGTGAGGGCGCGGACGCCTTGTCGCACGCTCTCCTCCACCACGGCCCGCACGCTCTTGACCCCCGCGCGATGTCCCGCCGTCCGCGGGAGATCC
>JARRNE010000108.1:0-6798 GCA_037385305.1 Chromatiaceae bacterium
GCAAGCGTCTGCGGGACGTCCTGCACCGGTTCGTGGAGGAGCGCGCGGGGGAAGGCGGCTTCATCGCGCGAACCGCTGCCGAGGGCATCGACGAGGATGCGCTGATCAAGGACATGGACTTCCTTTCCAAGCTTTGGCGCAGCATCAAGGAGCGCTGTCATCAGGCGACCGACATCGGGCTGATGCACGACGATCTACCACTCGCCCTGCGGGCGCTGCGGGATCTGGTCGGGCCCGAGGTGGAGCGCGTGCGGATCGATTCCCCGAGCATGGTGGACCGGGCCAATGCTTTTGCGACCAAGTACATCCCCGACATCGTCATGCGGATCGAGTACTACCAGGGCGAGCGACCGCTGTTCGATCTCTATGCCGTGGAGGACGAGATCCAGAAGGCCCTCCAGCGCAAGGTGCAGCTGAAGTCCGGCGGGCATCTGGTCATCGATCAGACGGAGGCCATGACCACCATCGTCTTTAATACCGGCGCCTTCGTCGGTCACCGCAACCTGGAAGAGACCATCTTCAAGACCAACCTGGAGGCGGCCCAGGCCATTTGCCGCCAGCTCCGCTTGCGGAACCTCGGCGGCATGATCATCATCGACTTCATCGACATGACGGAGGACGAGCACAAGCGTCAGGTCCTGCGCGCACTCGAGAAGTGCCTCGCCAAGGATCATGCCAAGACGCAGATCTCCGAAGTCTCGTCTCTGGGTCTTGTGGAGATGACCCGCAAACGCACACGTGAGTCCCTCGAGCACGTCTTGTGCGAGCCTTGCCCTTGCTGCGGCGGGCGGGGGACCCTGAAGACGGCAGAGACCACCTGCTACGAGGTCTTCCGGGAGATCATGCGGGAGGCCCGTCAGTTCGAGGTGGAGACGCTTCTGGTGCTGGCCTCCCAGGAGGTCGTCGACCGCTTGCTCGACGAGGAATCGGGACACCTGGCGGAGCTGGAGGAGTCCATCGGCAAACCGATTCGACTGCAGGCTGAGACGCTCTATACCCAGGAGCAGTACGATGTCGTGCTGATATAGCGGGTAGCGGGTGGGACGCTACGACAAGATCCACCTGTTCGACGTGAGCCTCCCGGGAACCGGAGAGCGCTACCAGGAGTCGGCGACCATCGAGCCAGGGGGGGACGTGGTGGTGATTGGCAGCCCCTTCGGTCGGCTGGGCGTTGCAGTCTGTTACGACCTGCGGTTTCCCGAGCTGTTCCGCAGCATGCTCGACGGCGGCATGGAGGTCCGCGCCATCCCGGCCTGCTTCACGGCCCTCACCGGCAAGGCCCACTGGGAGACCCTGGTCCGGGCCCGCGCCATCGAGAACCTAGCCTACGTCATCGCAGCCGGCCAAGGTGGATACCACATCAGCGGCCGCGAGACCGACGGCCATAGCATGGTCGTCGATCCCTGGGGCACCGTGCTGGCCCAAGTGCCGCGAGGCACCGGAAGCATTTGTTGTCCCCTCGACCTGGACTATCAGGCGTCGGTGCGCCGCAACTTCCCCACCCTGGAGCACCGCCGTTTGAAATGCCGGTGAGACGACCTCAATCTAACGGGGATGGTGCCAGCGCCGCCCCGGAGAATCCAAGTCGCTGCAGCCATGACCGTTTCCCTCACGCTGGCCCTCGCCGGCGGCCGACCGGGATTCAGAGCGCGCTGGGCGCGACTTTCACGGTAGCCAACTGGCTACAGCCGCGAGGAACTGCCATGGCGCCGCGGTCCGGCCAGAGGAATTTCGGCTTTGACTGCGCGCGGAGAGCCACGACCGCCTAATGACTGATCCCATCGCCATCGCACGCAACAGCATCCTGGCCCCGGTTGGCCTCGAGAACCGGGACATCGACCGCCTCCTGGGCCAGCTTCGCAGCCCCAGCATCGATGCGGCGGACATCTATTTTCAGTCCAGCCGGCTGCAGTCCTGGGTGCTGGAGGACAGCATCATCAAGGACGGCAATTTCGACATCGAGCAGGGCGCGGGCGTGCGGGCGGTGAGCGGCGAAAAGACCGGTTTCGCCTATTCCGACGAGCTCCAGCTCCCTGCCCTGCTGCAGGCTGCACAGGCGGCGCGGGCAATCGCCCGGGCGGGTGCGGAGGGACGCGTGGAGGTGGCCAAGGCACCGGTGCCGCGCCGCCTCTACGAGCCCATGAACCCGCTGGAGAGCCTCTCGGAGGAAGCCAAGGTGTCACTGCTGCACCGGGTGGACGCGGAGGCCCGGAGGCAGGACCCGCGGGTCAAGCAGGTGATTGCCAGCCTGGTTGCCGCCCACGACGTGGTGCTTGTGGTGGCGGATGACGGCACCCTCACCGCGGATGTGCGGCCCCTGGTGCGGCTCAACGTCACCGTGATCGCGGAGGCAGGTGAGCGGCGGGAGCAGGGCTCCAGCGGTGGGGGCGCAAGGCGGGACCTCGGCTACTTCCTGGAAGGCGACCGGGCGCTGGGCTACGCGCGGGAGGCGGTGCGCCTGGCGCTCACCAATCTGGAGGCGACCGACGCGCCCGCGGGCACCATGACCGTGGTACTCGGGCCGGGCTGGCCCGGTGTGCTACTTCACGAGGCGGTGGGCCACGGTCTGGAAGGTGACTTCAACCGCAAGGGCACCTCGGCCTTCGCCGGGCGCCTGGGGGAGCGGGTCGCCGCCCCTGGCGTCACTGTCGTTGACAACGGGACTCTGCCCGGGCGCCGGGGCTCCCTCAATGTGGACGACGAGGGCACCCCCAGCCAGAACACCGTCCTCATCGAGGATGGGGTCCTGCGCGGGTTCATGCAGGACAAGCTGAACGCCCGCCTGATGGGCGTGGCCCCCACGGGGAACGGCCGCCGGGAGTCCTATGCCCATCTGCCCATGCCGCGTATGACCAATACCTACATGCTCGCCGGCGACAAGGGCCCCCAGGAGATCATCGCTTCGGTCCAGAAGGGCCTGTACGCGGTCAACTTCGGGGGCGGCCAGGTGGATATCACCTCCGGCAAGTTCGTCTTCTCCGCGAGCGAGGCCTATCTCATCGAGAACGGAAGGATCGGACGGCCGGTCAAAGGGGCTACCCTGATCGGCAACGGACCCGATGTCCTCAGCCGGGTGAGCATGATCGGCAACGATCTGGAGCTGGATCAGGGGGTGGGAACCTGCGGCAAAGAGGGGCAGAGCGTTCCTGTGGGGGTCGGTCAGCCGACCCTGCGGGTGGACGCCCTTACAGTCGGGGGCACCAGCGCGTGAGAAGAGAAAAGGATTAACCGCAGAGACGCTCAGGACGCAGAGAATAAGCTGCTGTAGCGGCAGGATATTGCGGTTGCCGTTGGTCCCAGTCCCTGGTGTCGAAGGCGCGACATCCCCCCGGTACTCTTAGTCTTCTCTGCGCCCTCTGTGTCTCTGCACTTCAAGACCGAGCTCGACAGGAAAGCAAGTGACTGATATTGCCATCGACGACGTCCGCGAGCGTCAGGCTCGGCTGGAGCAGATCGTGGCCGATCTGCTGGCGGAGGCGAAGCGTCGCGGGGCGAGCGCAGCCGAGGCGGCGGCGAGCGGCGATACGGGGTTCGATGCGACCGTGCGTCTCGGACAGGTGGAGACGGTCGAGCATACCCGCGACAGCGGCCTCGGGATCACCGTGTACTTTGGTCAGCGCAAGGGTTCTGCCAGCACCTCCGACCTCAGCCTGGCCGCGGTGCGGGACGCCGTCGCGGCCGCCAGCGCCATCGCGACCCATACCCAGGAGGACCAGTGCGCCGGGCTTGCAGACCGGGAGCGCATGGCGACCGAGGTGCCCGACCTGGACCTCTACCATCCCTGGGCGATCTCCGTGGAGGACGCAATCTCCCTGGCGGTCGAGTGCGAAGAGGCCGCCCGCGGCGCGGACGCGCGAATCGTGAACTCCGAGGGTGCAACCGTCTCTACCCATTCCGGCACCCACGTCTATGGCAACAGCCACGGCTTCGTGGGCGGCTATCCAACCTCGCGCCACAGCCTCAGCTGCGCGGTGGTGGGCCAGGATGGGGACGGCATGCAGCGGGACTATTGGTGGTCCACCGCCCGGGCGCCCGCAGACCTGGACCCCGCCGCCGCGGTCGGCCGGCGTGCGGGCGAGCGGACCGTTGCGCGTTTAGGTGCCCGCCAGATCTCGACCCGCCAGGCGCCCGTTCTGTTTCGGGCCGAGGTGGCAGCCGGACTGCTGCGTACGCTCGTGAGCGCGGTCACCGGCTCGACCCTCTATCGCCGGGCGAGCTTCCTGCTCGATCACCTCGACAAGCAGATCTTCCCGGATTTCGTGCGCATCCACGAGCAGCCCCTGCTGCCCCGCGGCCTGGGCAGCGCCCCCTTCGACGGAGACGGGGTCGCCACCAAAGCGAAAGACCTCGTGGGCGCAGGGATCTTGCGCAGCTACGTGCTGGATGCCTATTCCGCCTGTCGTCTCGGGATGACCACCACCGGGAACGCGGGCGGCGTTCGCAACCTGCGCATCGAGCTGGGGACCCTCGACCGCGACGGGCTCATCCGGGAGATGGGCACGGGACTCCTGATCACCGAGCTCATGGGCCACGGCATCAACCCGGTGACCGGCGACTACTCACGCGGCGCCGCCGGCTTCTGGGTGGAGGGCGGCGAGATTCAGTTCCCGGTGGAGGAGATCACGATCGCCGGAAACCTCAGGCAGATGTTCCTGGGTCTCAGGGCCGTGGGCAACGACTTCGATTATCCCGGCAGCACCCAGACCGGCTCCTGGCTGATCGACCGCATGACGATCGCGGGCGGGTAACTCGCGAATCGAACCGCAGAGATGCAGAGTGATGCAGGACCAACTGCTCCCTGCCGCGCAGTCGATCCCGCTGACCATCGCCGAAGGCAACGGCCAGGGGACCAATGCCGACATCGGGGCCGCTTCTTCGTGATCGCTCGCGGCTCGGCGGTGGAATGCGCATCGATTCAGAACTATCTCGAGGCCTGCGAAGGACTGGCTGCTGCTCAAAACGCACAGGGTAAGACAATGCTGACTCGGATCGTTTCGATGCTCACCAAGCTCGGGCAGCGAAACCATGAGGTGCGAGAGAATTTCGGTCGTTACGACGGTTTCGACAACGACAACGACAACGACAACGACTAGACTCGTCCAACTTATTAGCCCCCCACCACGCAATGCTTGGCCTCATGCAATCAGTAACTTAGTTGACGTTACTTGGAAGTGAACCGTTCCTTAGCTGCTGTCCGCTTCCGGCTCTCTGCGGTTCAATTCATCGTGAGCGTCTGTATCCCAGACGAGCGTGTTGGTCTAGAGGCCTCCCACGCGGACATAGATGAGGCAGCCCGTGTCCGAAAAAGGTGCATGCACGCTCATGTGTGGACTGCGAATCCAGCAGCCTGCGCCGTAAGCACCATGCTCATCCCGGAATTCGCCGTCCAGGACCAGGATCTCCTCCCCGCCCCAGTGGGTGTGGCCCTGAAAGTGGGTGCCGGGCTGCCAACGCACCAAGGCGACATTCTCGGGATATCCTCCCTGCGCATATAGCGGCCGGACCGTCAGACCATCGACCAGGCCGGGTCGCCACCCTCCAGGATCCCGGGAATCCTCCACCAGCCGCGGGCGGTGAGCCCCCGGGTACTGCCGCAGCCGGACGAAGAGGGTGCAGCCGCTCTCCGAGCGGGGTGAGTGACGACTCCCATGGGGGTTGAGCAGAAAGGTCCCGGCCGGGTAGTCCCCATGGTCGTCTGAGAAGACGCCGTCGAGCACCAGGATTTCTTCCCCCTCAGGATGCGCATGCTCCGGAAACGAGCCGCCGGGCTGGTAGCGCACGATGCTGGTCACCGGGCCGGATTCACCTCCTTCTCGGTAGAGCGGCTTGCGCCAGACGGTGCCGCTCGGGCTCGGCTCCCACTCCATGTGCGCGGTATCCACCAGGACACGCCGAGAGAGATCGGCATTGATGTCGGCCAAGGGCTGTGGGCTCGTTTCGGTGATCATTCGGGCGATCCGATCGTCCGTCATTCCGGATTGGTCTGGAAGGTTGCGCTTGTAAGATGGGTTCTCAACCGTGGACTGGCCGGTGGGCAAGGCTACGTTAGGCTGCATGGAGGTACGGGCGGCCGCCTCTGCCCTGGAGGAGAGCGATGGGTGCCAAAGCGGTTCTGCGGAGCGAGCATGGGGCAGGGGCCTCGGGCACCCGCAGCAACATATTCCGCAACGGACGGGTCACGAATCGCGCTGTCTTATCGTACGGCTTGGGCTGCCGCACATCGCGGACCGCGGCTCCTTCACCCTCACGAGCGGCATATTCAGCCAGCATCCCACGCCCGGCAGTGCCTCGATCAGCCTGGTCAACGCAGGGGTCGAGTCCTTCGCCCGTGCCGCGGCCTTGGAGTTGCCGCGGGGGATTCGCATCAACGTCGTGTCACCGCCGTGGGTTCGGGAGACCCTGCAGGCCATGGGCCGGGACCCCCACGGCGGGCCTCCCCGCGTCGGCGGTTGCGCGTGCATACGTCGCGAGCCTGGAGGGCGAGATGACGGGCGAAGTTCTCAACGCCGGGGAGTACGTACTTTAACGGCTCGAACACGGTCGTTACGAACCAGGTGGCCTCTCCCGCAGCAATGGGTTGGCATCCGCATCCCGACTGGTGGCCCCTTGAGGTCGCTCGACTCCGGACCGGTGAAAAGGTCTGGAACCAAGCCGGTTGGGCCATTAGACGCGAGGGACGCATGTGCAGATACTGAGCGACCCTAGGACACCCGGTTCCGCGGCCGCCCGTCGCTGAAGGCGCTGATGTTCGCCACTGCCTCCTCGATCAGGCGCTGTCGGGCGGAGCGGCTGGCCCAG
>JARRNE010000109.1:0-12255 GCA_037385305.1 Chromatiaceae bacterium
CGGGTAGCGAGGATGTCCAGGTGCTCGAGAACTATCTCCCCGTCCTAGTCTTCCTGATCGTTGGAATGCTGATCGGCGGAGGCCTGCTCGCTCTTGGGCTTGTCCTTGCCCCTCGCCGGCCTGACGCCGAAAAAGACTCGCCTTACGAATGCGGTTTCGACGCCTTCGAGGACGCGCGTATGAAATTCGACGTGCGCTACTATCTCGTGGCAATCCTTTTCATCATCTTTGACCTGGAGATTGCGTTTCTCTTTCCCTGGGCCGTCGTGCTCAAAGGTGTCGGCACGGCCGGCCTGGTCGCGATGGTGATCTTTCTGGGTATCCTCGTCGTCGGCTTCGTCTACGAGTGGAAGCGGGGCGCCCTCGAATGGGAATAATGGCTCGCTGGAGCTGATGCATGGGCATTGAGGGCATCCTTGAAGAAGGCGTCGTTACCACGACGGCGGACAAGCTCATCAACTGGGCAAGGACAGGCTCCCTTTGGCCCATGACCTTCGGGCTTGCCTGCTGCGCCGTCGAGATGATGCACGCGGGCGCTTCCCGCTACGATTTGGACCGTTTCGGCATCGTTTTTCGTCCGAGTCCCCGCCAATCGGACGTGATGATCGTGGCCGGCACCCTGGTCAACAAGATGGCCCCGGCGCTTCGCAAGGTCTACGACCAGATGGCGGAGCCACGGTGGGTGATATCGATGGGGTCGTGCGCTAACGGTGGGGGGTACTATCACTACTCCTATTCGGTGGTGCGCGGGTGTGACCGGATCGTCCCGGTGGACATCTATGTTCCCGGATGCCCGCCAACCGCAGAGGCCCTCCTCTACGGTATCCTCCAGCTCCAAAACAAGATACGCCGCACCAACACCATCGCCCGCTGAGCAGTAACGCGAGATGTCACAACAGGTATCGACCACGGGCGACGCCAGTCTCGACGCCCTCGCGGCGGCGCTTGACGGCCAGTTTGCGAAGTCCGGCTGTGAGACGCTTACGGCACCCGGGGAGGTTACGCTCCTGGTTCCCCTCGATCTCCTTCTCGAGGTGGCCCGCAAGCTGCGGGACCAGCGCGAGTTGCGCTTCGAGCAGCTCATAGACCTGTGCGGGGTGGACTATGCCGCCTACGGGCGCTCGGAGTGGGCGACGGTGGATGCCTCCACCACGGGCTTCGGCCGCGGTGTGGAACGGGGTTTCGATGTGGAGCCGGATGATCCGAAGCGTTTTGCGGTGGTGTATCACCTGCTCTCCCTGACTCACAATCGTCGCCTGCGGATGCGGGTGTTCGCCGTCGGGGCGCAGCCCATGGTGGATTCCGTCACGCCTGTGTGGAGCTGCGCCCACTGGTACGAGCGTGAAGCCTTCGACCTCTTCGGCATCCTGTTCCGGGGCCACCCGGACCTGCGCCGGATACTGACGGACTACGGCTTCATCGGTCATCCCTTCCGGAAAGACTTTCCCCTCTCGGGTCAGGTGGAGATGCGCTACGACCCGGAGCAGGGTCGCGTTGTCTACCAGCCGGTGACCATCGAGCCGCGCACCCTTGTTCCCCGGGTCCTGCGCTCGGACAGCCGCTACGAGGGTGGTCAGGCGAAGGAAACGAAGGCCGGCGATGCCTGAGATTCGCAACTACACGCTCAACTTCGGTCCTCAGCACCCGGCGGCGCATGGTGTGCTCCGGTTGGTGCTGGAGATGGACGGCGAGGTGATCGAGCGTGCCGACCCGCATATCGGTCTCCTACACCGGGCGACGGAGAAGCTTGCGGAGTCGAAGCCGTACAACCAGAGCATCGGCTACATGGACCGCTTGGACTACGTGTCCATGATGTGCAACGAGCACGGCTATGTGCGGGCGATCGAGAAGCTGCTGGGTGTGCAGGCGCCGGAGCGGGCTCAGCACATTCGCACCATGTTCGACGAGATCACCCGCATCCTGAACCACCTGATGTGGCTCGGGGCCCACGCGCTCGATATCGGCGCGATGAGCGTGTTCCTGTACTGCTTCCGCGAGCGCGAGGACCTCATGGACTGCTACGAGGCAGTCTCGGGTGCCCGGCTGCACGCAACCTACTACCGCCCGGGCGGGGTCTACCGGGATCTACCCGACCGCATGCCGCGCTACGAGGGCTCGTCCAAGTGGCATACCGCGGAGGAGATCGCCCGCAAGAACGCAGCCCGCGAGGGGTCCCTGCTGGACTTCATCGAGGACTTCGCCGACCGCTTCCCGGCCTGCGTGGACGAGTACGAGACGCTGCTCACGGACAACCGGATCTGGAAGCAGCGCACGGTGGGTATCGGCGTGGTATCGCCGGAGCGGGCGCTTCAGCTCGGGTTCAGCGGCCCCATGATCCGGGGCTCCGGGATTGCGTGGGACCTGCGCAAGAAGCAGCCCTATGCTGCCTACGACAAGGTGGAGTTCGACATCCCTGTCGGGGTCAACGGGGACTGCTACGACCGTTACCTGGTGCGCGTGGAGGAGATGCGGCAGTCGAACCGGATCGTCCGGCAGTGCATTGACTGGCTGCGCCAAAACCCGGGGCCCGTCGCCATTGACGACCACAAGGTCATGCCGCCTCCGCGCGCCGAGATGAAGGACGACATGGAGGCCCTGATTCACCACTTTAAGCTCTTCACCGAGGGGTACTGCCCACCTCGCGGGGAGGTGTACGCAGCGGTGGAGGCGCCCAAGGGGGAGTTCGGCTGTTACATCATCTCGGACGGGGGCAACAAGCCTTACCGGCTGAAGGTCCGTGCGCCCGGGTTTCCGCACCTGGCGGCCATGGACGAGATGACGCGGGGCCACATGCTGGCGGACGTGGTGGCGATCATCGGCACCATGGACATTGTGTTCGGGGAGATCGATCGCTGATGAGCTTCAGGAGTACTCCCCTGACGGTTGCCGCGGACCAGCCAGTAAAGGAACAGCTGTTCACGCCGGAGATCCGCGCCGAGATCGACCGTCAGATTGCCAAGTACCCCGCCGAGTGGAGGCAGTCCGCGGTGATGCCTGCGCTCACCCTTGTTCAGGAGTGGAACGGCGGCTGGCTGACCCGCGCGCTCATGGACGACGTGGCTGCTTACCTCGACATGCCTGCCGTGGCCGTCTACGAGGTCGCCACCTTCTACTCCATGTACGATCTGGAGCCGGTGGGCCGACACAAGGTATGTGTCTGCAACAGCGTGTCCTGCATGCTGAGCGGCTCGGACGATCTGATCCAGCACGTGGAGCGAAAGTACGGGGTGCGCCCCGGGGAGACCACCGGGGACGGCAAGTTCACCTTCAAGGAGGTGGAGTGTCTGGGCGCCTGCCGGCACGCGCCAGCGGTCCTGGTCGGCAAGACTTACCATGAGAGCCTGTCGCCAGCGACGCTCGACAAGCTGATTGAGGACCTGGACTGACAATGGCTGTCGAGAATCAGAACACCGTCTGCTTCCGCACCCTGCATCTCGACCGGCCCTGGTCGCTCGCGAGCTACCGGCGCATCGGCGGCTACGTCCAGTGGGAGCGGATCCTGAAGGAAAAGACAGATCCCGCAGAAATCATCGACGAGCTGAGGCGCTCGGCCCTGCGGGGACGGGGTGGCGCAGGCTTCCCCACCGGCCTCAAGTGGAGCTTCATGCCCCGCAGCGCACCCGGGCAGAAGTACATCGTCTGCAACTCCGATGAGGGGGAGCCGGGGACCTGCAAGGACCGGGACATCCTGCGCTACAACCCGCACCAGCTGATCGAGGGCATGGCGATTGCCGGCTACAGCATCGCTGCAAGTGTCGGCTACAACTACATCCGCGGCGAATTCTTCGAGCCCGCCGACCGCTTCGAGGCGGCCCTGAGGGAGGCCTACGAGGCGGGTCTGCTCGGCAAGGACATCCAGGGCTCCGGCGTGGATTTTGATCTCTATACCCACTGCGGTGCCGGCGCCTATATCTGCGGCGAGGAGACGGCCCTTCTGGAGTCCATCGAAGGCAAGAAGGGGCAGCCCCGCTACAAACCGCCGTTCCCGGCCCAGGCGGGCCTCTTCGGCAGGCCCACGACCATCAACAATACCGAGTCTCTTGCGTCCGTGCCGGTCATCCTGGAGAAGGGCGGCGAGTGGTTCCTGGAGCAGGGCCGCCCGAACAACGGGGGTCCGAAGGTGTTCTCGGTGACCGGGCATGTGAACAAGCCCGACAACTTCGAGATCCCCCTGGGAACCCCTTTCAAGACCCTCCTCGAGATGGCGGGCGGCGTGAGGGAAGGGAAGCACCTGAAGGCGGTGATCCCCGGGGGATCCTCCGTGCCTGTCGTCCCGGGGGAGGTCATGCTGAAGACGGATATGGACTACGACTCCATCGCCAGGGCCGGGTCCATGCTGGGCTCGGGAGCCGTCATTGTCATCGCCGAAGGCACCTGTATGGTGCGGGTCCTCTACAACCTGGCCCATTTCTACGCCCACGAGTCCTGCGGGCAATGCACCCCGTGCCGGGAAGGCACCGGCTGGCTCGCCCGGGTGCTGCACCGGATCCTTCACGGAGATGGCCGCCGCGAGGACCTGCAGCTCCTCGATAGCGTCGCGGGGCGCATCGGCGGGCGCACCATCTGTGCCCTGGGAGATGCCGCCGCCATGCCGGTGCAGAGCTTTATCAAGCACTACCGCCACGAGTTCGAATACCTCGTCGAGCACGGCACGAGCATGGTCGAGGCCGCGTGACGCCCGCGACCGGCGACTGAGAAACCCCAATGACGGACAAGATCACCATCGAGATCGACGGCCGTGCCTGCGAGGCAGAGTCCGGGGAGATGATCATCCAGGTCGCGGACCGGGCGGGCATCGACATCCCTCGGTTTTGCTACCACAAGAAGCTCTCCATCGCCGCCAACTGCCGCATGTGCCTGGTGGAGGTAGAGCAGGGCGGGCGCCCTTTCCCCAAGCCGGTGCCCGCCTGCGCGACCCCGGTAGGCAGTGGGATGAAGGTGCTTACCCGCTCCCCGCGGGCCCTGGAGGCGCAAAAGGGAACGATGGAGTTTCTGCTCATCAACCATCCCCTGGACTGCCCCATCTGTGACCAGGGGGGTGAGTGCGAGCTGCAGGATGTGGCCATGGGCTACGGGGGCGATGTCTCCCGCTACAGCGAAGGCAAGCGGGTGGTGACGGACGAGGATCTGGGCCCCCTGATCGCCACTGACATGACCCGCTGTATCCACTGCACCCGCTGCGTGCGCTTCGGCGCGGAGATCGCCGGTGTGCGGGAGCTGGGCGCCACGGGCCGCGGTGAAGACATGCGCATCGGCACCTACGTCGAGCATACGGTGGCCCATGAGCTTTCTGGAAACATCATCGATCTTTGCCCCGTGGGTGCCCTCACGTCGAAGCCCTTCCGCTTCAAGGCGCGCGCCTGGGAGCTGATCCAGAGGGATGGCATCGCTCCCCATGACGCCGTGGGGTCGAATATCCACCTCCACGTCCGGGGCAACCGGGTGATGCGGGTCCATCCCAAGGACAACGAGGCGGTGAACGAGACCTGGATCTCCGACCGTGACCGCTTCAGCTACGAAGGACTTTCGGCCCCTGATCGGCTGCTCCAGCCGCTCGTGAAGCGCGACGGGGAATGGCAGCCGATCACCTGGCAGGATGCGCTCATTCTGCTCGCGGAGCGCCTCAAGGCCGCGGGCGCAGACCAGGTCGGCATGCTGATGGCCCCCGCTTCGACGCTGGAGGAGATGTATCTCGCACAAGACCCGGCAGGCCGTCCTGTTGATCGGCGCGGACATCCGCCAGGAGCAGCCGCTCCTCGCGCACCGCATCCGCAAGGCGGCGATGGCCGGCGCTCATGTCGCGGCCATCAACCCGCTCGGGCTCGGCCTGACCTTCCCTGCGAGCCAGTTCGTGGACACGCCGGCAGGCATGCTGAAGGACCTGGCGGCGATCGCCAAGGCC
Organism: Chromatiaceae bacterium; assembly: GCA_037385305.1. Taxonomy (GTDB): domain Bacteria; phylum Pseudomonadota; class Gammaproteobacteria; order Chromatiales; family Chromatiaceae; genus JARRNE01. The sequence continues at coordinate 5,903 of JARRNE010000109.1, forward strand.
CTGCGGAAGCGAGGAGCTGGTCCGATCAAGGACCTCATCGCCGGCGCGACGCCCGACCCTCATCACACGGAGACCGCGGAGCGCCTGCGGGCGGCCGGCAAGAGCGGCCTCATTCTGCTCGGCGGTCTTGCGGCCGCACATCCGGATTTTGCCCTCCTGAAGGCATTCGCCTACCTCATCGCAGAGGCCGCCGGGGCGCAGGTGGGCTATCTCCCCGGGGCGGCGAACAGCGTCGGGGCACACCTCGCGGGGGCGCTGCCGCATCTGCTGCCCGGGGCCAGACCGGCTTCGCCGGCGGGGCTCGACGCGGTGGCCATGTTGGAGCAACCCCGCCGCGTCTACCTCCTCTGGGGCCTTGAGCCTGGACACGATCTGGTCAATCCGTCGCTTGCTGCCAGCGCGTTCGGTCAGGCGGATTTCGTCGCGGCCTGCACCGCGTTCCGCAGCCCATCGCTGGAAGGGACCGCCCACCTGATGCTCCCCGTTGCGGCATTCGCCGAGAACTCCGGCACCTACGTCAACGCAGGCGGCACCTGGCAGGGGTTTCAGGGCGCAGTGGCCCCCCTGGGCGAGGCGCGGCCCGGATGGAAGCTCCTGCGGGTGCTCGGCAACCTGCTCGACCTGCCGGGCTTCGATTACACGGATTCCGCCCAGGTGTGCGACGAGCTTCGGGCGCTGAGCAACGGGGTGCGGGTGAACAACAAACCGCGAGGCAAATTCCAGGCAGACCGGCGGTCGGTCGCCGATGGGCTCATCCGCATCGGCAGCGTCCCCATCTACGCCGTCGACCCCCTCGTGCGGCGCGCCCTCGCCCTGCAGCGTACCCGTGCTGCCAACTGGTTCCGGGTATCCCTAAACCCCGAGGAGGCGAAGCGCTTGGGCCTCGTCGAGGGTGACGGCGTCGAGGTGCGCCAGAACGGCGACCTGGCCCGGGGTCAGGTCACGCTGGATGGGGCGGTTCCGGCAGGTTGTGTCTCCGTACCCGCGGGGGTGGCCGGGAGCGAGCTCCTCGGGGCTCAGATCGGTCCTATGACGGTCCGCAAGGTCTGAGGGGACCGGAAGCCATGAGCGAGCTTTGGACTGCGTTGCCGGCCATGATTCAGGTCCTTCTGAAGGTGGGCGCCATCGTGCTGCCGATCATCCTCATGGTGGCCTATTACACCTACGCCGAGCGGAAGGTCATCGGCTACATGCAGGTGCGCATAGGGCCCAACCGCGTCGGATTCCGCGGGCTGCTCCAGCCATTCGCCGACGTGGTGAAGCTCCTGATGAAGGAGATCGTGCTGCCCACGAGGGCCAACAAGTTCCTGTTCCTGCTTGCCCCCACCATCGCCCTCACCACCGCGTTGGCGGCCTGGGCCGTCTTCCCTTTCAGCGACCGCCTGGTGCTGGCCGACGTGAATGCGGGTCTGCTCTACATCCTCGCCCTGACCTCGCTCGGGGTCTACGGGGTGATCATCGCCGGCTGGGCCTCCAACTCCAAGTACGCCTTTCTTGGCGCCATGCGCGCCGCCGCGCAGATCGTGGCCTATGAGATCGCCATGGGATTCGCCCTGGTCGGCGTGCTCGTGGCTGCAGGCAGCCTCAACCTGGGTGCGATCGTCCGCGCCCAGGCGGGCAGCGTCTTCACCTGGTACTGGCTGCCATTGCTGCCCCTGCTGGGGGTCTACTTCATCTCCGGCGTCGCCGAGACGAACCGCGCCCCCTTCGACGTGGCGGAGGGGGAGTCGGAGATCGTCGCCGGCTTTCACGTGGAGTATTCAGGGACCGCCTTCGCCGGCTTCTTCCTGGCGGAATACGCCAACATGATCCTGATCTCGGCCCTGGCGGTGATCATGTTCTTCGGAGGCTGGCTGTCCCCGCTGCCGAAGGCCTGGGTGGATGGGGTCTTCCTGCTGGATGACGGCCTTCAATGGCTGCTGCTGAAGACCTTCGCCTGCATGTTTCTCTTTCTCTGGTTCCGGGCCACCTTTCCCCGTTACCGCTACGACCAGATCATGCGTCTCGGGTGGAAGGTCTTCATCCCCATCACCATTGTCTGGATCCTCGCCGTTGCCCTGGCGGTGGTGTATCGGGTGCCGCCCTGGTGGTCGGCCTGAGAGGAGTACCCAGCATGCTTCAAGCCGCCCGTGATTACCTGAAGAGTCTCACCCTGGGAGAGCTCTTCCGGGGGATGAACCTCACCGGCCGTTACCTGTTCCGGCCCAAGTTCACCGTTCAGTACCCGGAGGAGAAGACGCCGGTCTCGCCACGCTTTCGCGGCCTGCACGCGCTGCGCCGCTATCCGAACGGCGAGGAGCGCTGCATCGCCTGCAAGCTCTGCGAGGCCGTCTGCCCCGCGCTGGCCATCACGATCGAGGCGGAGCCGAGAGAAGACGGATCCCGGCGCACGACCCGCTACGACATCGATCTGTTCAAGTGCATCTACTGCGGGTTCTGTGAGGAGTCCTGCCCCGTGGACTCCATCGTGGAGACCAACATCTACGACTACCACTTCGAGAACCGGGGTGAGAGCATCATGACCAAGGAAAAGCTGCTGGCCATCGGTGACAAGTACGAGGCCGAGATCGCCGCGGCCCGTGCCGCCGATGCGCCCTATCGATGAGCTCGGCGGGGAGCCTGCACCGTCGGGGCCGCAGAACACGGGGGAGGATGTTTGTGCGGCAGCTTTCCCCACCAACCTGGGTGCGCCCAGGAAGATCGGCTCACTGTGGGGACTGACGCGATCCAAGATGAGCGCTGAGAAATTACTCTTCTACCTATTTGCGGCCATCACGGTGGCAGCGGCCGGCATGGTGATCACGCGGCGCAATCCTGTGCACGCGGTCCTCTACATGGTGCTGGCCTTCGTCGCGAGTGCTGGCCTGTGGCTGCTGCTGGAGGCGGAGTTCCTTGCCATCGTCCTGGTGCTGGTCTACGTGGGGGCCGTGATGGTCCTCTTCCTCTTCGTGGTTATGATGCTCGACGTGGAGGTGGCTGCCCTGAAGGCACAGTTCATCCGGTATCTGCCGGTCGGCCTCCTCATCGCCGCCGTTATGCTGATCGAGATCACGCTGGTCGTGGGGCCGACGCATTTCGGGCTCGCGCACTTCCCGCAGCCCGCCGCCCATGGGGCGGAGTACAGCAACACGGCCGAGGTGGGGGCGGTGCTCTACACCGTCTATGTGTATCCCTTCGAGATCGCAGCCGTGATCTTGCTGGTCGCGATTGTCGCCGCGATTCGACTCGCCTTGCGGCGGCGTCCTCAGACCAAGTACCAGGACCCGGCACGCCAGGTTCGGGTCAAGCGGCCGAATCGAATCCGGCTGTTGCAGATGCCGGTCCATGGCAAGGTGGAAGCGGAATGATCGCCCTATCCGATTATCTGGTCCTCGGGGGAATCCTCTTCTGCCTAAGCGTGGCGGGCATCTTCCTGAACCGGAAGAACGTCATCGTCCTGCTGATGTGTATCGAGCTGATGTTGCTGGCGGTGAATATGAACTTCGTCGCCTTCTCGCACTTCCTGGGGAACACAGCCGGGCAGGTCTTCGTCTTCTTCATCCTCACGGTGGCCGCAGCCGAGGCGGCGATCGGCCTGGCGATCCTGGTGGTGCTGTTCCGTAATCGCCAGACCATCAATGTTGAGGATCTGGACACCTTGAAGGGTTGAGTCGGTCGCGGCGCTGTCCGGCGCATTGAGGGTAGCAGTCTGCGTCGCGGGGCGGCAGCGCTGCCCCCTGTAGGAATCGCTCTGGGGTCTTCGCTTTCATCCGGCGCATCGTCCCAGGTCCGGGGAAACAAGTTTCAGGGAGCTCGAGCGCGCGAAGGCCTGTTTGATAACGCACACCCACGCCATGGAAAACGTCTATCTGATTATCGTACTCGCGCCCTTGCTGGGCTCAATCATCGCCGGCTTGTTTGGCGGGCGGATCGGACGGGCCGGGGCGCACTGGGTGACGATCCTCGGGGTCGGCCTCTCCACCGTGCTTTCCCTGTATGTCCTCAAGGGCTTCATCTTCGACGGCCGTCCCGCCTTCAATCAGCCCGTCTACACCTGGATGGTGGTGGACGGCATGCGCTTCGAGATCGGGTTTCTGGTGGACCGGCTGACCGCGCTCATGATGAGCGTGGTCAGCTTCGTCTCCTTCATGGTGCATATCTACACCATCGGCTACATGGCGGACGACCAGCACAACTGGCCCGAGGACAGCCTCGCCGGGCGGAACAGCTACCAGCGTTTCTTCAGCTACATCTCGCTCTTCACCTTCTCGATGCTGATGCTGGTGATGTCCAACAACTTCCTGCAGCTCTTCTTCGGCTGGGAGGCGGTGGGGCTGGTCTCCTATCTCCTGATCGGCTTCTGGTCGGTCCGCGAATCGGCCATCTTCGCGAACCTCAAGGCCTTCCTGGTCAACCGGGTCGGCGACCTCGGGTTTCTGCTCGGGATCGCGGCCATCGGCATGTACTTTTCGTCCATGGACTACGCCGAGGTCTTTGCGCGGGCGCCCTCCCTGGCCCATGCCCAGGTACACATCTGGGGCGACAGCGACTGGTCGCTGATGTCCCTGATCTGTGTGCTCCTCTTCATCGGCGCCATGGGCAAGTCCGCCCAGATCCCGCTGCATGTCTGGCTGCCCGACTCCATGGAGGGTCCGACCCCCATCTCTGCACTGATCCACGCCGCCACCATGGTCACCGCTGGTATCTTCATGGTGGCCCGCATGTCGCCGCTCTTCGAGCTCTCGGAGACGGCCCTCAGCCTCGTGCTCATCGTCGGCGCCACCACCGCCTTCCTCATGGGGCTGGTCGGGATTGTCCAGAACGACATCAAGCGCGTGGTGGCCTACTCGACGCTCTCCCAGCTCGGTTACATGACGGCGGCCCTTGGCGCCTCCGCTTACGCTGCCGGGATCTTCCATCTGATGACGCACGCGTTCTTCAAGGCGCTCCTGTTCCTGGCAGCGGGCTCGGTCATCATCGCGATGCACCATGAGCAGGACATTCGCCAGATGGGCGGGATCCGCAAGTACATGCGCGTCACCTGGATCACCGCGCTGGTCGGATCGCTGGCCCTGATCGGCTTCCCCGGGTTCTCCGGATTCTTCTCCAAGGACGCGATTATCTTCGCGGTGGACCATACCCATAGGCTCGGAGCGGAGTACGCCTCGGTCCTGCTGACCCTTGGCGTGCTGGTAACCGCCTTCTACAGCTTCCGCATGTACTTCCTCGTCTTCCACGGCAAGGAGCGCATGGACGAGCACACCCGGCACCACCTCCGTGAGTCCCCCTGGGTGGTGACCATCCCTCTGATTCTGCTGGCGATCCCGTCCGTGGTGATCGGCTGGATGACGGCAGAGCCGCTGCTGTTCGGCGACTGGTTCAAGAACGCGATCTACGTGGCGCCGCAGCACAATGTGCTCGACCGCCTGCAGGAGCACTACTTCCATGGCGAGCTGGGCTTCGTGCTGCACGGGCTGACGGGTTTCCCGTTCTGGCTCGCGATGGGCGGCCTCGGCCTTGCCGCTTATGTCTACTGGTATCGGTTTGCCGCCAACCCGCGCATCGAGGAGCATCTGCGGATCAGATTCGACTGGCTGTACTACATCCTCGATCGTAAGTACGGCTTCGACGACTTCAATCAGATGGTGTTCGGCTCCGGCGGCCGGGGGATTGGAAAGCTTCTCTGGAAAGCGGGCGACCGCGGGCTGATCGACGGCATGCTGGTGAACGGCTCTGCGAAGACCGTTGGACGCTTCGCCGCGCGCATCCGGACCTTGCAGACCGGGTACCTCTATCACTACGCGATTGCCATGATCGTCGGGCTGGTCGGCCTGCTAACGATCTTCGTCGCCCTTTGACCGAGCGGGGAGACAGACCGGAATGCAAGCGGATTTCCCTATCCTGACGCTGACGATCTGGCTGCCGATTCTCGGCGGCATTCTCGTGCTGGCCAGCGGAGATCGGGCAGCAAACGTCTCCAAATGGGTGGCTCTCACGTTCGCCCTGCTCACCTTCATCATCAGCCTTGCGCTTTGGACGGGCTTCGACGCGTCCACGCCGCAGATGCAGTTCGTCGAGCGGGCGGCCTGGATCCCTTCCTTCCACGTCTTCTACCACTTGGGCGTGGACGGTATCTCCATGCCGCTGATTCTGCTCACCACCTTTTTCACCGTCCTGGTGACCATCGCCGGGTGGGAGGTCATCACCTACAAGCCCACCCACTACATGGCGGCGTTCCTGATCATGGAAGGGGTGATGGTCGGCGTTTTCTCCGCCCTGGACGCCATCCTTTTCTATGTGTTCTGGGAGGCGATGCTGATCCCCATGTTCCTGATCATCGGGGTGTGGGGTGGGCCGAACCGGGTGTACGCCAC
>JARRNE010000110.1:0-9190 GCA_037385305.1 Chromatiaceae bacterium
GCAACGCGCGTGGACGCGTACTTAAGAGGTAAGCATAGCTCAAGGGCGCAAAAGCGTCGCGCGTAAAGCGTCTGATCCCGACGCATTTGACCAGCCTGTCCCCACCCGCCATAATGGCCCCTATGGCGGATCAGGACCGCGCCCCCCCGGACCCTCCCGAGCCCCGCCCGGGGCGTGGAACATCCCGCGCCGGGGCGCGCAAGAGCCGCTTGAAGGCAAGAGAAATGCTGTATAGACAACAGGTTAGAATCTCAGCGATGGGTGTGGCGCACACCCGTGGAACATCCCGCGAGCCCCCGCGCGGGCGCCCGGGCTGCCTCGCGCCGGCGGGCGCGCCCTCGCCTGGCGCATGCTCCCCGCGGGGAGCGTGCGCGTGAGCAACGCCCGCGCCATCGCGCGCCTCGACCCCGCGCTCGGACGCCTGCCCGCGGCGGCGGCCCAGGCGCTCTTTGCGGGCGATGCCTGGGAGGCGAGCGCCGAGCTCGCCCTCGTCACCGCGCTCGCCGCCGCAAGCCCCCACACGCGCAGCGCCTGGGCCAACGACTGGGCGGTGTTTCGCCGCTGGGCGCTGGGGCGGGCCGCCTGCTGGCTCCCCGAGGAGCGCGCCCGCGTGCGCCTGCCGGTGCTGCCCGAGCTCCTCGTGCGCTTCATCGAGGACATGGCGGCGGGCTACGCGGGCTCACCGCCGCGGGCGATCGGGACCATCCGCCGCTACCTCGCGACCCTTGCCACCCTGCATCGCCTCCTCGACTGTCCCGACCCGACCAAGGCGGCGATTGTCGCCAATGCCCTCAAGGCCCGCGCGCGCGGCAGCGGCGGGCCGGGCCAGGCGGCACCGCTGCGCTGGGCGGACGTAGAGGAGGCGATCCGGGTGCTGCCGGAGGACCTCGCGGGGCTGCGCGACAAGACCCTGCTCGCGGTGGCGCACAACACGCTCGCGCGGCGCGCGGAGCTCGTCGCCCTCGACGTCGATGATGTGGAGCTCTTGCCCGAGGCGGTGGCGCTGGTCGCCCTGCGTCCCACCAAGGCGCGTCTCGAGGCCGCGGTCGAGCACCGCTATCTGGCCCCGGCGACGACCGCCCTGGTGCGCGCTTGGCTTGCGGAGAGCGGCCTGCGCACCGGGGCGCTCTTCGTCGCCATGCACCGCAACGGCCTTGCGCGCCGCTCGAACGGGCGCCGCGGAGCGGCGCGCGAGCTTCTCGCGAACGGGCGGCGCCTCACCGACAAGGAGGTCAACGTGATCATCAAGCTCGCCATGGGACGGCTCGCGGTGGCCCGCGGGGAGCTGCGCCTGCCCGAGGGCCCACCCGCGGCGCGCCGCCGCGCGCTCCTCGCCCACGCCCGCGCCTACTCCGGGCACTCACCCCGCATCGGGGCGGCCCAGGACATGGCCGCCGCCGGGGTGAGCAGCGCCGCGATGCTGCAGGCCGGGGGCTGGTCGGACGAGCGCATGCTCAAGCGCTATCTGCGCAAGCTCGGGGCGCTCGAGGGGGGGATGGCGCAGCTCTTTCGCGACGGGGGGCCGCGCTGAGGTGCTCCAGGGCGCTGATCCCCAGCCAGGGGGCACCGCGTCGCTTCTCCTAAAACGTACATTCAGCACCACCGCTAGGCCGTTTCGCGGCATTTTCTAACCCACATTCCGCTAAACGTCGCGCCCGATTTCTGGCACGCTACGCTTCCGCGGGCTGGTTGATCAGGCTCGGCCTCACTGATTTCTTTCAGTGGGAGAGAGCCGATGGCCGAACCGTTTGGCGCAAAGGGGGCGAGCAGAGCACAGGAGATCTCAGCCGCTCAGGTCAATCACCTACCGATCGTCGCCCACTTTGCGCGACGTCTGGGGCTGGTGGAAATCATCAACCGCCTGGTGCCGACACAGAGGGAAGTCGAGCCGGGCCTGACTGTCTTGGGCCTGGTGCTCGATACCCTCTCCGGGCGCAGTCCGCTCTATCATCTGGAGACGGCCTTTGAGGCGTGTGACCGGGCGCTGTTGTTCGGCCAGGACCTGCCGGCGCAGGCCCTCAGCGACGACACGGTCGGGCGGATGCTCGATGGCTTCTACGCGGTGGGTACGCAACGGCTCTTCTCTGCCCTGTCGGTCGCGGCCTTGGAGCGCTTCCTGGTGTCGATGCAGCACGCCCACTCTTCTGCCGTGCCGATGCCGAGGCGGCCGCCGCCGAGTTGCGCGCCTATCGCAGCGCCTTCCACCAGGTGAACGTGCGCATGGAGGAACGCCCCCGCTGATATGTTTTGACTTGTCAACGGTTGGCACTGAGTTTTCTAGCACTCCTCTTCAATTCTTCTGAAAAACAGTCTGTTGTTGAGCCTGTGGGTATGTGGGCGAGAGGCCCGAGAGTGTGGTCAACCGGTGGGCCGCGCTTTCGATATGCTCGCTGTCTTGCGACTGTCTCTCGGCGCGGTCCATGGGTTGTCCCCACGGCTTCAGCTCGGGCCGGTCCGCAGGGATGCGGACTCGTCCACATATCCCCAGGCTGGCGCTGGCATTGATACCAACACATTGGCTCAGGGCACACATGGCAGATTGCGACGGTGGATCATGCTGAGATGCGTGGATTGGTTACCGACCGGACTTCACTGCCTCGCGGAGCTGGCCTTTCTCTATTGGCAGGGATCGGCGCTCGGGATACCCATTTGGGATGCTCCCGAGTGCCGCCGGTTTAGCGCTGACAAGGGTTCTCCACACCGGCCGCGTATGCCCTGAGTCAATGTGTCTGTCTCTCGTTCCTACTGCTCGATCAAGACTGACGTCATACCTGCTGGTGAGCCACTGCCTTATCCCTCCTGCGCCGCCGGGCGGGGCCTCTCCTGGCGCACGATGTCCCAGAGGAAGCCGGCCAGCTCGCGGGCAATGGCCACGCACACCAGCTTGGTGCTCTTCCCCGCCTGGGTGAGGGTCCGATAGCGCCCGCACAGGCGGGTCTGGGCCTTCCAGGCGATCTGCTTGGCCTCCTTTGAGGCATGGCGCGCCTTGCCCTTGAGGTGCTTGGTCTGGCGCGCCGGGAAGCGGTAGCTCCAGGCCGACTCGACCAGCATGCGCCGGGCATGGGCGTTGCCCGTCAGGGTGATCCCCCCTTGGCGCCGGCGCCCGCCTGAGGAATGCTCGCTCGGCACCAGCCCGAGGAAGGCCATCAGCTGGCGGGGGGAGTCGAAGCGGCTGATGTCGCCGAGCTCGGCGAGCAGGACGATCGCCGCGAGCTTGTCGACCCCGCGCAGGGCGATCAGGGAGTCGACCACCGGGGCCAGCGACCACTCGGGCAGGGCGCGCATCAGCTGATCGTTGAGCTGGGCCACGCGCTCCCCGGCAGCGCGCTCGGCCGCGATGTACTCCTCCAAGACCACCTGCTGCCAGGGATGCTCCATCTTCAGCCCCGCCAGCCAGCTCTCGTGGGCCGGGGTCCAGCGACTCTTGCCCCGCGGCAAGTGGTAGCCGTGGCGCAGCAGGAAGGCATTGAGCTGCTGGCGCGCCTTGCGCTCCTGCCCCTTCATGTCGTCGCGCGCGCGGCTCAGATCACGCATCCGCTCCTGCTCCCGGTCGGGGACCCAGACCGCCGTGAGATCGCCCCCGCGCAGCAGCCGCGCCAGCTTCAGGGCATCCCGGCGATCATTCTTGATCCGCTCCCCCGCCGCCTTGGGAATCCGCGGGGGGGCGACCACCTGGCAGTCGTGGCCGCTGGCGAGGAGCTGGCGGTACAGCACATAGCCGCACCGGCCGGCTTCGTAGCAGAACAGCAGCAACCCACCGGTGTAGTCCTCGCTGAGCTTGGCCAGCAGCTTCGCCACGCTCTTGGGCTTGTTGGCGATCTCCCCGCGGTAGATCGGCTCGGCTTGACCCGGCTCGGCCACCGCCACGGCGATGGTCTCCTTGTGCACGTCCAGGCCCACATAGGCCGCGTGACGCTCGACCGCGCCCGCCTGACGCATCGCCTCATCGACAGGTCCCAAGGCCGACGCCGCCAACTGGCCGGCTGCTTCGTCCTGCTGAGCAACGTCTTCGGCGAGGGCGAGGAACACTACAGCGCCGAGCAGATCCTACGCACCTACAAAGAGCAAAACGGGATCGAGAAGAACTTCGGCTTCCTCGAGGATGATCAGATCGTCCATGCCCTGTTTCTCAAGCGCCCCGAGCGCATCGAAGCGCTCGGCTTGATCCTGCTGATCTCCTTGCTCATCTGGCGGCTCATCGAGCTGGTGATGCGCACGCGGCTCCACGCCCGTCAGGCCACCATCCCGGGGTGGGACAACAAACCAACTGCTCGTCCGACGCCTACATGGTGACCTGGAAACTCCGAGGCATCCTCATCCTTTGTGTCGGCGGCGAACGCCGCTTGGCCAAGCCACTCACCGCCATCCAGCTGGCGTTTCTCGCCGCTCTACAGGTGCCGCCAAGCTGCTTCACGCGGCACCCGCGCGACGGATAGGATGGCAGAAAAATCCACGGCGCCTTTGACGAAGGGGTGCGGAATGTACGACTGAGTCGGACATCCGAGAGCTGTTTTCTCGCTACGGCGCGGTTCGCCGGGTGCAGCTGCTGTCAGGCGAACCCTATCGCAGATCTCGCGAGCTTGGATACGTCGACCTGAGCCCGAGCGACGCGGAAAGCGCCATCACAGGGCTCGATGGACATGCGTTCAATGGATCGGTCATCCATCTCAGCCTCGTTTCCGAGGAACCGCGTACACGTGCGGTCGCAAGAGCTCCTCCCTCCAAACGTGCGCCTGCCTCGATCACGAAATGCCTAGCAACCTGCTTCGACGCCGATTTGAAGTCGCCTCGGTGGAGAAAGCCGCAATGCCCATCGGTGGCCAAGGAGGGGATTGGTACCGCTAGGTGCTCTTGAGCGGAAGTGCCCAGATCACCGGGCTTCACCGCGGCACGCTGGAAGAGGTGAGCGCGTACGCGGCGGGGTGCGCCGAACAGTTCAACTTCCGCAGCGCGACGGGGAAGAGCACGCGCGTGGTGGCCTACACAAGAAAGCGTTGACGCTTAGCCCACAATGGCGGTGTCTCGCAGCTTATTCTCAACGATCAGTAGGTAGCCGCCTGACTTGCTCCGGGCGGCCATCTGCCAAGGAACCATGGTCGCCGCAAGATGGTGCTGACAGTAAGCAGCGAGCCGCATGAAACTTCGCCGGCCCGGATCGGCAAGGATTACCTTTGTTACGCCAAGGGACAGACCCCGCTCGATTAATCGGCGAAGCTGCGTAGCTAACTCTGGCCAAAAGCAGATATCGCCACCCAACAGGAGATCCTGCGCGGCGAGACACCGATCTGTAATACCGTCGAAGCGCGCTTGCTCGGTCTGCACGCAAGCACTGTTGAGCTGCGCATGCGCCGTCACATAGGGAAACACCTCCGGGTCCGCATCGCTCAACAAGGCTTCAACGGAAAACCGCTTGGCACAAAAGATACCCAGGAGCCCCCACCCGCAGCCGATTTCCATAATACGGGACCCCTCCTCCAAGGGATGTCCCTCCAAATATTCCATGAGCATGAAGGTGGATTGCCAGATCCGCGTCCCATGTAGTGATGGCCCGGGGCCACGCTTATTCAAGGAACGGATGATGGGATGTGTCGGCTTTAGGATCTGAATGCCATGCGTGCTGCGCACGTGTGTTAACGACATGAGCCACCCTCCAGGACTGCGGGGGCGCGCCTCCTCACTGCTCGTGAGTCTGCAACCACACCAGCAGCTCATCGCGTACCCTGGCGTCGTGTACGCTGGCGATATTTGATCGCAGCTCCTCAATGCTCCGCGCGAGCCCATCGGTTTGCGCGAGCTCGCAGAGTGCCTGCGCACCCGCTGTCGACCCGCCCCAAAAGCCCGCGATCCTGCGTATGCGCTCTGGCAGGTGCCCCATGTCCGTCAAACCATACTTGTGCGCAAACGCACCGCGCGACTCGTCGTTCGCGGTCGACTCGGTCATATCCGTTTCCTCGTTCTGAGACAAATGATCCGCCTCTCCCTCGGAACAGGCCGGAAAGCCCCGAAGGTCCAATCAAGACGACGGTCTGAGAGCAGACAAATGGGCTCGGGGAAGGCGCATCCCGCACCGGCGAGCTCGTGGGCTTGAGCGCTGCTGCGGCGTCGGCTAAACAGACCCGACAGAACGTCTTCGCCGAACAATTCTCAGACTAGCACACAACTGTTGCGCGCGCCGAGGCGGGGCGTCTTGGCTTTCGAGAAAGTCGCCACGGGAATGTCTGTGGCTTTTCCCCCGAACACCTGTTACAGTGATCTCTGAGAGGACCGATAAAGCTTCGCTGTCAACAAGGCGTTACCTCGTCTGCCGAAATCTTACTGATTTTCCGCCAGATCCGTTCCCCTTTGTCGCTTCGTGCTGCAGTAAGGCACCATACTGTCGAAGAAAGTCTTGTGCTTGGTGTTTTTCGATAGTGTCAAATTGAACCAATGCACACAGTTTCGAGAGACAGTCAGAGATGAACATCTACGTAGGCAACCTTCCTTATTCGGTCACAGACGGCGATTTGCGCGAGACCTTCTCCAGCTTCGGCGATGTCGCCCAAGTCAACCTGATCACTGATAAATTCACCGGTGAATCGAAAGGCTTTGCCTTTGTCGACATGACCAACAACTCGCAGGCCGATGCCGCGATCAAAGGCCTTAACGGTACCGATATGAAGGGTCGGAATATCACAGTCAACCAGGCGAAGCCAAAGAGCGACCGCCCCTCGCCTTCGCGCGCTCGGCGCTATTAAGGCCCTCGCGGGGCCATCGGTCAGCCCAACTCTCCCGACTCTTGACTCCTTTAGTCCGGCAGAAAACCCAGTCCTTCGCCCCTGCGCTGCGCGGACGCAGGATGCGGGATCACGTTTCCGCCGCTGCGTGGGGATTCGCCGCGGTCTCGTGATTCGTGGCGGCGCTACCCGCACAATCCCGGATCTCTTCGAGCGCGCCGCTCACCAGTCGGTGGATGGCGAACCCATCCTCCATGTCGAACGCCGCAGCGGCGAGCAGGTGCGCCCGCATTCGGCTGAAGCAGCGGATGGTGCGTTTGACCGCGGGCAGCAGCGCGGGACTCATGCTCAGGCTGTCAACGCCGATGCCGAGAAGCAGCAGCGCGCCCGCCGGATCGCCCGCCATCTCCCCGCAGACACTGACGGGCTTGCCGTGGCGGTGCGCGGTTTCGACGACGTGGCGGACGGCGTCGAGAACGGCGGGATGCAGGGTGTCGTAGGGAGTTACGACCTGCGCGTTGTTCCGGTCGACGGCCAGCAGGTACTGGGTGAGGTCGTTGGTGCCGATCGAGAAGAAATCCACGCGCTTGGCGAACGCCCCGGTCAGGTAAACCGAGGCGGGCACCTCGATCATCACCCCGACGCGCGGTCGTGCCGCATCCAGCCCCTCCACCGCGAGCTCGCGGTGCGCCCGCGCCGAAAGTCCCAAGGCCTCGTCCAGCTCACCGACTGTGCCGACCATGGGAAACAGCACCTGAAGGTTGCCCAAACCGGCATTGGCGCGCAGCATGGCGCGCAGCTGCATCAGGAAGAGCTCCGGCTGATCGAGAGAGAAGCGTATACCGCGACATCCGAGAAAGGGGTTGTCTTCCTGGAGTGGAAAAGACGACAGGGCCTTGTCGCCGCCGACGTCAAGGGTGCGTAGGGTCACAGGCATCGGGGCGAAGAACGTCAGCACCTCCCGATAGGACCGGAGCTGCTCGGCCTCGACCGGGAGGGCCCCGCAAAGGAGAAACCTGTACTCCGTGCGATACAGACCGATGCCCTCGGCACCACTCGCCGCGGCCGCTGCGTTGTCGGCGGGCACTCCAATGTTGGCATACAGCGGCACGCGGGTACCGTCCAGGGTCTGGGCGGGCAGGTCCCGCAGCGAGACGAGCTGCTCGGCGCGGACGCGCGCTTCCTGCATGCGTCGCCCAAGGGTGCCAAGGAGCTCGGGCGACGGCTGCACATAGACGCGCCCTTCATCGCCGTCGACCAGCATCTCGCGGCCCTCCCAGCGCGCGGCGGGCAAGCGCGCCAGACTGACAACGGCGGGGATGCCCAACGCACGCGCAAGCACCGCCGTGTGGGACAACGGCGAGCCCCGCATGGTGACGATCCCGGCGAGGCATCCTGCGGGGACGGCGGCAATCTGTGCCAACCCGATCGTGTCCCCCACCAGGATGCAGCGCTTTGGGGGCTGTCTGGCTGCCTTCGCCTGGGACTCCAGATGCATGAGAACATGCTGGCCGATCTCGCGAATATCGGCGCCACGTTCCCGCAGGTAAGGATCCTCCATCTGCTCGAATACCGCCGCATGCCGGGCGATGGTCTCGCGCCATGCCCCCGGGCCCCAGCTTCCTGCGCGGATGCGCTCGACGGTGTCCGACACTAGGCCGTCATCGCCCAGCAGCATGGCCTGGACATCGAACAACGCCCGTACCGGGTCCGGCAACGCCTCGGACATCCGCTCGCCGGCGCGGCGCAGCTCCTGCTGGGCGGCAGCGACCGCGCACATGAAGGCATGCTCCTCGGCGACCCCATCACCAGTCGCGCGATCGGGGATCGACTCCAGCCTGGTCGGTGCCTCAACCAACAACGCCTCGCCGATGGCCAATCCTTTGGCCGCCGTCACACCTTGGATGAACGCGTCGGGACGCGAGTCCCCCCGCAGTAATTCGCCTACCGTATCGATCGCCTCGGCATCGTGAACGGCCTTGGCGAGTTGTGCCCCCAGGCTGAGAAAGAACGTCACCTCGTCGCTGGCGTACGAGTGACCACGCGGCTTCCAGACCACCAACACGCCCAGGAGCTTGCGGTAGTGAATCAACGGCGTGCCGAGAAAGCTACCAGTCGGCTTCTCGCTCGAATCGGTCGCCAACCGGTTGCCCCCGCGGGCCATGGTGTCCGTCTCCACGAGCAGCTCCCGCCGCTCCCCGACTGACGCCACGAGCCCCTCTCCCGCTCTGACCCTGGCGCGTCCGCTAGAGTGGGAGCCGAGTCCGTCGATCGCGACTCGAACGTACTCATCGTGCTCCACGTCGGTCAGATAGACCGCACAAACGTCAACCCGCACCGCCTTCCTCGCTTGACGGACGGCGATGGTCAACGCATCCCCCAGGGTCGGTGCTATGCTGACCTGGTGCACGATCTGGCGCAGTGTGACGAGCATGCGGAATCATGGTCACCCGCCCGGAACGGGCGCTGATTAGGCA
>JARRNE010000111.1:0-12971 GCA_037385305.1 Chromatiaceae bacterium
GCTGCCGCCATGACCGTTTCCCTCACCCCGGCCCTCTCCCAGTGGGCGAGGGTGACAGGGAGCGCGCAAAGCGCCTCTTTCATCGTCAATGTTCAAGAACAACTCACCTGTCCGGCCCAGCGTCCCCCGCGGTGGGGCGCAATAGGCGCTAGCCGTATTGCGCCGCATGGGTGCCCCCTTTCCAGCGGCTAGCCGGAGTACGCGCGGCAGGCGTGCAGCAGGCGGAATCCGGTCCGGTCGACGTTCCGACCGAGTCGACTGTGCTACCATCTTCCAGCTTGATCGTCGGGGCGATAAGAGGCGAGACCACCATGGCGCTTTGCGGGTTGCGGCTACTTGGCATCCTTGGGATGGTCGCGCTGCTGACCTCGTGTGCCTCTCTCCCAAAGACCCAGCGGGACCCTCAGGATCCGCTGCAGCCCTATAATCGAGCGATGTACAAGTTCAACACGGACTTCGACAACGCCTTCCTGAAGCCGATAGCCAAGGGGTACAAGTGGGTGACGCCCGCGATCGTCCGTGAGGGCGTCACGAATTTCTTCAACAACATCGCCGATGTCACCTCCGCGGCCAACAACCTGTTCCAGTTCAAGCTGTCGCGCTTCGGTTCCGACGTCGGCCGCGTCGCAGTCAACAGTACTTTAGGCGTTGGGGGCGTGGTCGATGTGGCCACCAACATGGGTCTGCCCAGCTACAAGGAGGACTTTGGGCAGACGCTCGGCTACTGGGGCGCGGTTAAGAGTCCCTACTTGATGCTTCCTTTGCTCGGGCCAAGCACGATTCGGGATGGGCTAGGCCGGGGCGTGGATACCTTCTCCAACCCCACCTTCTACGTAAATGCCAGCAGCGTGACCTGGGGTCTGTTCGGGCTGCAGGCCGTCAACACTCGAGCGGATCTCCTGACGGCCACAAAGATCCTCCAGGAGGCGGCAATCGATCCCTACAGCTTCGTGCGTGACGCCTACCTGCAGCGTCGACTGTATGACATCTACGATGGCAACCCACCGCCGCAAGCCTACGAGCAGGATATTGGCGGCGGTGCTTCCCCGCCGCCCGCACCCAGTGCGCTTGAGGCCGGCGGGAAGGCAAAGGCACACTGAGGCCGCGCCAGGGCTTCGAGGCGCACCCTGTCACCCTCGCCCACTGGGAGAGGGCCGGGGTGAGGGAAACGGTCATGGCGGCAGCGACCGACTTTGTCCCATATTGGTTCTCTGGGGTGGCCCTGACGCCATGGCCGTTAGGCGATTGCCGGAAGATCAGATGCCAGCAAGATGGTATTGGATTTGACAGAAATCGCCTTCAGTCCGCCAGGCGCCAGGCGATTTGTTCGCCCGCCCGTAGCGGCACCAGCTGATTCCGTCCAAAGGGGTAGGATGCCGGAACTTGCCACGGCTCCCGGCGTAAGCTGATGCTGGTCGTGTTCCGCGGTAGCCCATAGAACTCGGGTCCGAAGCAGCTGGCGAAGCCCTCCAAGCCAAGCAAGGCCCCTGCCTGCTCAAACACCTCCGTGTAGAGCTCGATGGCCCCGTGGGCGCTGTATATCCCCGCGCAGCCGCACGCGGATTCCTTGTCGCCGATCGAATGCGGCGCGCTGTCCGTACCGAGAAAGAATTTGGGGCTGCCGCTGGTGGCGGCCTCCACAAGGGCCTGGCGGTGGCGCTCCCGCTTGAGGACGGGGAGACAGTAGAAGTGGGGTCGGATCCCCCCGGCCAGGATGACGTTGCGGTTGTAGAGCAGATGGTGGGGGGTGATGGTCGCGGCAACGGTGTGGGGGGCGTCGCGCACGAACTGAACGGCCTCCTCAGTGGTGATGTGCTCAAGGACGATACGCAGCGCCGGAAAATCCCTCACCAGCCCGGCCAAGGTGTCATCGATAAAGCGCCGTTCCCGGTCGAAGATGTCCACCGTCGGCGCGGTTGCTTCACCGTGGACGAGGAGCGGAAGGTCGAATCGCTGCATCGCCTCCAGCACTGGACAGATGCGTCGGATTTGGGTCACGCCCTGTTCCGAGTTGGTGGTGGCACCTGCCGGATAGAGCTTGCCCGCGAGGACGATCCCGCTGGTGCTCGCGGCCCTGATTTCGGCAGGTGACAGCCGGTCGGTGAGATACAGCGTCATCAAGGGGGTGAAGTCCTGTCCCGGAGGCAGCGCATCGAGGATGCGCTGACGGTAGGCTGTGGCCTGTCTGGTATCGGTCACAGGTGGCCGGAGATTGGGCATGACAATCGCCCTGCCGAACCGCCTGGCCGTATGGGGAATTATTGAAGCCATTCGCGGGCCGTCCCTCAGGTGCAGGTGCCAGTCGTCCGGCTTGATGATGCGCAGCGCAGCCTGTTGATCGGCCATCGAGTCCTTGCCTTCGACGTGGTGTGTCGCGAACGCCATTTTTCGATCGCCCATGGGAATAAGGCCGGGGGCGCCAAGGCCGCTGCCCGCGGGGGTTTGGCGGGCACTGCGCCAACAACGGCTCACGCCACGCGGGGCTCTGCCGTTCGGGTCTCGTCGTCCACTTCGTCCGATAGCTTGCGGAAGTTCTCCCGAAACATGGTCGCGACCTTCCGCGCCTGGGCGTCATAGGCATCCGCGCTCTGCCAGGTGCTGCGGGGGTTGAGCATTTCACCTGGTATGCCGGGACAGATCTCCGGAACCTGGACCCGGAAGATGGGATGCACCCAGGTCGGGACGTCGTCCAATTTGCCGTCCAGGACCGCATTCACCATTGCCCGGGTATACGGGATCTTGATCCGCTCCCCCTCGCCATATGGCCCCCCCGTCCAGCCGGTATTGATCAGCCAAACCCGGGTGCTGTGCTGGGCCAGCCGCTCCCCCAGGAGCTGGGCGTAGCGCTGCGGGTGAAGTGGCATGAAGGGGGCGCCGTAACAGGCGCTGAACACTGGGGCGGGCTCAGTTACGCCTTTTTCCGTGCCGGCCACCCGGGCGGTATAGCCGGAGATGAAATGGTACATGGCTTGCCCAGGCGTCAGCCGCGAAACCGGGGGGAAGACACCGAAAGCATCGCAGGTCAGAAAGATCACGGCGTCGGGATGATCACCGATGCCGGAAAGGGTCGCGTTTGGTATGGCGCTGATGTGGTAGGCGCCGCGGGTATTCTCGGTCAGGGAGTCGTCGGTCAGGTCCAACCTGCGGGAATCGGCGCTCACGGTGACGTTCTCGAGGACCGTTCCAAAGCGATGGGTGGTAGCGTAGATTTCGGGCTCTGCTTCCGGGGACAGGCGGATCATCTTCGCATAACAGCCACCCTCGAAGTTGAAGATGCCGCTATCGCACCAGCCGTGCTCGTCGTCTCCGATGAGGGTGCGGGTGGCATCCGCGGAAAGGGTGGTCTTGCCGGTACCGCTCAATCCGAAGAAGAGGGCCGTCTTTCCGTCCGCCCCAATGTTGGCCGAGCAGTGCATCGGGAGGACGCCCCGCCCCGATGAGCACCAGCCGCTTCGCGAAGTTGATGATGATGAAGGTCTCGCTGCGGGTCTGGTCGAGGGAGGGGATGGCGTGGAAGCGGGGCGCGTCGATCACCGTGAACTCGGGGACGTGGTCATCACGGTCGTCCGGATCCGGCCGGATGAACAGGTTACGGGCGAACAGGCTGTGCCAGGCATACTCGGTAATGATCCGTATGGGCATGCGGTAACTGCGATCCGCGCCGACGAAACAGTCCTGGACGTAGACCTCCTTCATCTGCAGATAGGAGGCCAGGCGGTGATGGAGACTCGCGAACTTCTCCGGCGGTATTGGCCGATTCACGTCTCCCCACCAGATGTGCTCCTTGCTGCCGTCCTCTTCCACCACGAATTTGTCGTTGGCGGAGCGGCCGGTGTGATGGCCGGTGCGCACTACGAGCGGGCCCATATGGGAGAGTGATCCCTCGTGCCGCAGGATCGCCTGCTCGTAGAGCTCGGGCGTGGGCAGGTTCCAGTAAGCGGCGTTCAGGTTGTACAGGCCGTGGTTCTCCAGGCCGTGGTTGCTGTTGCAACGTCCGGTGACTCTCATGGGAGGCTCCCGTGGGGGATCAAGCAAGGTTTCAGCTTGGGGAAACTATATCAGTATCCGTTGGGGTTGCGAATTTGTGACGCCAGCCTGAGGTTTCGGCCTGGCCGGTCCCGGCGCTCTCCTATACTGTATACAAATACAGCATTTGGGGCTTGCCGCGAGCGATGTGGACCCTTAGCGCGGACTATGCCGAGCTACACTGCCGCTCGAGCTATTCCTTCCTGACAGCGGCCTCCCAACCTGAGGAGCTGGTGGGCCGGGCCACGGAGCTGGGCTATCAGGCGCTTGCCCTGACCGACGAATGCTCACTGGCAGGTCTGGTGCGGGCGCACGTCGAGGCCAAGGCGTCCCGCCTGCACCTGATCGTCGGAAGCGAGCTCACCCTGGCGGACGGGCCGCGGCTCGTGATCCTGGCAACGGACCGGATAGGCTATGGCAACCTTTGTCATCTCATCTCGGTCGCCCGGCGCCGCAGTCCCAAGGGCAAGTACCGGGTGAAGCGCGGGGACCTGCAGACCGGACTCCCCGGCTGCCTGGTCCTGTGGCTGGCGGAGACCGGCGCCGGCCCGGGGGAGGGCAGCTGGTTGGCCTCCTGCTTCCCAGAGCGGGTCTGGATCGGCGTCGCACTGTATCGCACGGGCTCCGACCGGACTCGGCTAGACCGCCTGCGGGAGCTGGCCAAGGCCTGCGGCCTGCCCCTGACCGCAGTGGGAGGCGCCCTGATGCACACCAGGCAACGCCAGCCGCTGCTCGATACCCTCATCGCCATCCGCCTCGGCACCACAGTGGATCGGGCCGGCGAAGCCCTGCTGCAGAATCGGGAGCGCTATCTGCGCACCCGCGAGGAGCTCGCCCGCTTCTATCCCGCCGAGCTGCTCGCCGAGACCCTGCGCATCGCCGCGGCCTGCCGGTTCTCACTGGACGAGCTGCGCTACGAGTATCCAGATGAGCTGGTGCCCCCGGGTCTGACACCAAGCCAGCACCTTCGCCAGCTCACCGAGAGAGGCGCCGCGGCGCGTTGGCCCGGAGGAGTGCCGGAGCAGGTGCAAAGGCTCTTGGAGCATGAGCTGACGCTGATCGCCGAGCTAGGCTACGAGCCCTACTTCCTCACCGTCCACGACATCGTCTCCTTCGCCCGCTCCCGCGGCATCCTGGGTCAGGGCCGAGGCTCCGCGGCCAACTCCGCGGTCTGCTTTTGCCTGGGCATCACGGAGGTCGACCCCGCCCGCATGCAGATGCTCTTCGAGCGCTTCATCTCCCGCGAGCGGGGCGAGCCGCCGGACATCGATGTGGACTTCGAGCACCAACGCCGGGAAGAGGTCATCCAGTACATCTATCAAAAGTACGGGCGTGAGCGGGCCGCCCTGGCCGCGACCCTGATTACCTACCGGCCAAAGAGTGCGGTGCGGGACGTGGGTAAGGCCCTTGGCAGATCCGTACAGCCCCCCGGTGCTCCGCATCATGCGTCTGGTGCATGAGATCCTCGGCTTCCCGCGCCACCTCTCCCAGCATGTCGGGGGATTTGTCATCGCCCGCGGTGAGCTCTCGCGGCTGGTCCCGATCGAGAACGCCACCATGGATGGGCGCACCGTCATCCAGTGGGACAAAGACGGCCTGGAGGCCCTGGGCCTCCTCAAGGTGGATTGCCTGGCGTTGGGGATGCTGAGCGCCATCCGGCGTGCCATCGACCTCGTCAATGGCTACCGTGGCAGTAGGCTCACTGTGGCCGCCATTCCCGCGGAGGATCCCGCTGTCTACGCCATGATCCAGCGTGCGGAGACGACGGGGGTGTTTCAGATCGAGTCCCGGGCCCAGATGGCCATGCTCCCCAGGCTCAGGCCGACCTGCTTCTATGACCTGGTCATCGAGGTGGCGATTGTGCGGCCTGGCCCGATCCAGGGGGATATGGTGCATCCGTATCTCCGGCGGCGGCAGAAGCTCGAGCCCGTCACCTATCCCTCGGAGGAGGTCGAGGACGTGCTGGGGCGGACCCTGGGAGTCCCTATCTTTCAGGAGCAAGTGATCAAGGTGGCGATGGTGGCTGCGGGCTTCTCCGCCGGGGAGGCGGACCAGATCCGCCGCTCGATGGCCGCTTGGCGGCACCGGGGCGGTCTGGAGCCCTTCCGCCACCGCCTGATCGGGGGAATGGTGGGGCGGGGCTATGCCCGGGAGTTTGCCGAGCAGATCTATCAGCAGATTCTGGGCTTCGGGGAGTATGGATTCCCGGAGTCCCATGCTGCGAGCTTTGCGCTGCTCGTCTACGTATCGGCTTGGCTCAAGCACCACGAGCCGGCCGCCTTCTTCGCGGCCACCCTCAACAGCCAACCCATGGGCTTCTATGCACCCGCGCAGCTGGTGCGGGAGGCGCGCCGTCAAGGGGTGGAGGTCAGGCCCGTGGACGTGCGAGCCAGTGCGTGGGACTGCACGCTGGAACGCGGCGGTGATGGTGGAGAGCCAGCGCTCAGGCTGGGGCTGCGAATGGTCCAAGGCCTCTCCCGCCAGGGGGCGCAGCACCTCGTGCAGGCCCGCGAGGAGCGGCCGTGGCGCTCTGCTGCGGATCTGGCCCGACGCGCCAGCCTGGGCCGCAGTGACATGCAGGCCCTGGCAGGTGCCGATGCCCTTCTCGGTCTGGCAGGCAACCGCCATCTTGCGGCTTGGGAGGTCGCGGGGATCTCGACCCCCCTCCCCCTGGATCCGGCCGGAGACATGTCCGCGCCTTTGCCTCTGCTTCCTGCCCCGAGCGAGGGGCAGGCCATCGTGGCGGACTATGCGAGCCTAGGGCTCACCTTGCGGCGCCACCCCCTGGCCTTGCTACGCGACCACCTCAGGCGGTGGCGGCTGCTTTGCGCACGGGAAGTGAGTGAGGTCCCGCCCGGACGGGTGGTCCGCACCGCGGGGCTGGTGGTGAACCGGCAGCGGCCTGCTTCCGCCAACAATGTCACCTTCGTCACCCTAGAGGATGAGACGGGCTATATCAATCTAGTGGTCTGGCAGGTGCTCGCGGAACGCCAGCGGGGGGTGCTCCTCGGATCGCGGCTCCTGGGGGTGGCGGGGGAGATTCAGCGGGAGAGTGGGGTGACCCATGTGGTTGTCACGCGGATGCGGGATTATTCGGCCCTGCTTGGGGGCCTCAGCATCCGCTCTCGGGACTTTCAGTAGCTAACGGTCCTGGCGTCAGGGTCACCCCACAGAATGTAAGTCGCTGCCACCATGAGCCTTTCCCTCACCCCGGCCCTCTCCCCGGGGGCGAGCGGGATTCGCAGCGCGCCCCCGCGCGACTTTCGCGGTAAAGGGGCGTGGCGCAGCCACACCCCCACGAGCGTCCAAGGGTCTGTTACTTGGCTCTTGGCTTCTCTTCCGCCGAGGTCTTCTTGGCGCCGCCGGTCGACTTTGTCCGGCAGTAACCAGACACCTTGGTGCCGCTCTTCTTGGTGTAGCCCCCGACCCAGATACAGCTCGTATTCTTCTCGCAGGCCGCCTTCTCGACCCCCTGGCAGCTCGAAGCGGCCTGCGCATATCCGAGGGTCAGCGCCAGCGCCGACGCGGCGGCCAGCGCGGCGGTGGTGATGAGACCTTTCCGAGTCATGGAAGCCTCCTCTTCTCGGTGATTCAAACTAGGTGGCCCGAATGCCACCCCGCAAACCCTACCGGACTTAGAGGAAATGTCAAGCGGTTACAAGAGGGCAGCGCCTGGCGCTTGCGTGCCACGACCGCATTCCCCTAGCCAGTCCGGCGGTTTTCGGCCTCGGTCTGCTTCGAGTCTCGCGCCGCGTGTCCCACCCTGGACTTCGGGCCGGGTGTGGGCTCGTGCCGCACGAATGGACGGGCTAGGGCGTGGTACAAAGACTCGGGACAGATCAGATAGGACACCCCATTGGCGATCAGCGAGGAGGCCAGTAGCGGCATGAGCATGGCGCTGTTCTCCGTCATCTCCATGACGATGACGAGCCCCGTCATGGGCGCCCGCACCACCCCCGTAAAATAGGCCACCATTCCGAGCAGAACCAGAGCGCCCGAAGGCGTCTCCGGGAATACCAGCGCGATCTGAGACCCCAGGGTTGCGCCCGTTGCCAGCGACGGGGCGAAGATGCCCCCGGGGACACCGCTCAGGTAAGAAGCGATTGTCGCCAATGCCTTCAGGAGCGGATAGCTCATCGGCAAGCGGTCAGAGCCGATCACCACCTCCGCCGCTTCCGTGTAGCCAGTGCCGTACGTCAGCCCGGCTGAAGCAAACCCAATCGCCGCAATGGCGATACCGCAAAGACCGGCCACCATGACGGGCCGGCGCCGCATGAAGGGCGCGAGCCGACGCGAGCCCGCAATCAAGGACACCGCAAACAGACCACCCGCCGCGCCGCCGACCACGCCGCACACAGGGACCGCGAGCCAGTCGCCGGCGGATTCCAGCCAGGAGTCGTTTGAGCCGAAGTAGCTGTAGTCGCCAAGTATGGCGAGTGCCGTAACTCCGGAGATCAGGACCATCATCATGACGGTCCCGTTGGAACGCTCCTCAAAGGATCGGCTCAGCTCTTCGATTGCGAATAGGATTCCGGCGAGGGGTGTGTTGAAGGCCGCCGCGATCCCTCCGGCGCCGCCCGCCAGGATCAGGGCGCGCTCCAGGGCCTGCGGAGGGAAGCGCGCCGCCCGTCCGAGAAAGGTCATCATGGACGCGCCCACGTGAACGGTCGGCCCTTCGCGGCCAACCGAGGCCCCGCTCCCCAACGCGAGCACCGTGAGGGCGATCTTTCCAACCGCAATCCGAAAGGAGAGAAGCTCCCTTCGCTGATGCTCCTTTCGCAGCTGGAGCGCGGCGACTGCCTGGGGGATACCGCTTCCTCCAGCTTGCGGGACGAAGCGGTAGGTGAGCCAGGCGACGATCATCAAGCCCACCGGAGGCCAGAAGTACGCCACATAGGGCGAGTCCGCCGCGAGCGAGCGGAAGCTGCCATCCGCGAACTGGGCGATGATGGCGAATCCTGCAGAGATGGCGCCGACGAGCCCGGCCCCCAGCCAAAACACGATCCGCGTGCGCCAGTGCGGCAGGGACAGCAGGCGGCGGCGCGCGTGTCGACGCCTAGACCGCACCGGACAGCCCTAAGGAAGCACCGATCAATGCCCCGCCGCCGAGGCCGTTACCATGCAACACATTGTTTTTATTTGGCATAAACCGCAGGCGCCCGACTGACTCGGTGCGTCCCTACCAGTGAGGCCAAGCATTGCCGGGCCCGCAAGATCAAGAGTACCCCCGGCGACGGGGACTGAGGCGACCCAGCCGT
Source organism: Chromatiaceae bacterium (assembly GCA_037385305.1). GTDB lineage: Bacteria > Pseudomonadota > Gammaproteobacteria > Chromatiales > Chromatiaceae > JARRNE01. The sequence continues at coordinate 9,285 of JARRNE010000111.1, forward strand.
TCTGGGGCGTCCATGCCAAACGGCACAGAAGGTGGACAGGCTGTCCTGATCATCCGCCCAGTCTAGCGTGTGCGGGCCAGGACCGCACCCCTCGGTGCATCGGCGCGCGGTCCTCAGGCCTGAGCGGTGGGCGGTCGACCTTGTCGCGCCAGCCCTAGATATGCCTGATGCAGCTGGTGAGTCTGGCGAATGACCGATTCGATGTCGCCGCTGTTGTCGATGATGTCGTCGGCGCCCCGCAACCGCTCACTGCGGGAGACCTGGCTCGCCATGATCCGCCTGATCTCCTCCGGAGCAAGGCCACTGCGCCGCTGGACCCGCTCCAACTGCACTGCCTCCGGCGCGTCCACCACCAAGATCCGGTCGGCGAGATCCGTCTGGCCGGTCTCGAAGAGGAGCGGAATGACCAGCACAGCGTAAGGGCCCGTCAGTGCTGCCAGCCGTGCCTGCATCTGCTCCCGGATGAGGGGATGGAGGATGGCTTCAAGCCGTTTACGGCATGCGTCGTTGGCGAAGGCCACCCGGCGCAGCCCAGCACGGTCCAGGGTGCCGTCCGCACGCAACACGTCGGGTCCGAACATCCGCTCGATCTCGGCGAGCCCGTCAGAGCCGGGGGCTGTGACCTCGCGCGCAAGGACGTCCGCATCTATCACCGGCACCCCGAGGGATGCCAGCCGCTGGGACACGGTAGATTTACCACTCCCAATCCCGCCCGTCAGGGCGACGACGAGCATGTCAGGCGAGGCCGCTCCATAGCAAATAGAGGCGGTTGATGTCCTGGCCCCACATCAGGCTGATCCAGCCGGCGGCGGCCAAATAGGGGCCAAACGGCATTGGGGCATGACGTTCATGTCGCCGAGCGAGGATGAGCAGTACCCCAACCAGGGCGCCGGCGCAGGCGGACAGCAGGATGGTCTGAGGGAGGCACTGCCAGCCGAGCCAGGCCCCGAAGGTGGCGAAGAGCTTGAAGTCCCCGTAACCCATTCCCTCCTTGCCGGTCAGGAGGCGAAACAGGTGAAAGATGCTCCAAAGGCTCGCGTAACCGAGTGCCGCACCCAGTATCGCAGAGTGGCTGTCCGTAAACCAGCCGGTCAGGCTAAGGAGCAGGCCGAGCCAGAGCAGTGGAAGAATAACGACATCCGGGAGGAGTTGGGTGTCGTAATCGATAACAACCAAGGCAATCAGTCCCCAGGTCAGCAAGAGGGCTCCGCCCGCCTGCCAGCTGAGGCCGAATCGCCAAACGACCAGTACTGAGAGGATCCCGGTGGCCGCTTCGATCAGAGGGTAGCGAATCCCGATCGGGTTCCCGCAGGACGAGCAGCGGCCGCGGAGAATGAGGTAGCTCACGAGGGGGATGTTTTCCAGGGCGCTGATGGCATGCCTGCAATGGGGACAACGGGATCCCGGATGCGCGAGTGTCATCTGCTCTCCCGGCGCCGGGTCCGCCGCCTGTCCTATCGCCTCCGCGCATTCGCGTCGCCAATTGCTCTCGAGTATCCGCGGCAGGCGATAAATGACCACATTGAGGAAGCTGCCGATGGCCAGGGCGAACAGGAGGGTGATCCCATAGAGGACCAGTGGGTCATGCTGCAGCAGGTCTAACCACCGCATGGATGCTTCGCTGGCAGAGGGCCGCCGCGACGGCCTAAACCACCGCCGCCATCTTGAAGATCGGCAGGTACATGGCCACCACCAGTCCGCCCACAAGCGTCCCGATCACGACCATGATCAGCGGTTCCAGAAGGCTGCTCAGGCTGTCCACCGCATTGTCCACTTGCTCTTCGTAGAAGTCGGCGACCTTTCCGAGCATCTCGTCCAGTGCGCCTGATTCCTCGCCGATTGCCGTCATCTGGATGACCATGTGCGGAAACAGGTTTCGCTGCCGCATGCTTAGCTGCAGCGCCTGACCGGTCGCCACCTCCTCGCGCATTTGGAGGACAGCCTGGGCGTAGACCGAGTTGCCGGTTGCGCCTGCGACCGACTCGAGCGCCTCGACGAGGGGCACACCGGCTGCGAACATGGTTGAGAGCGTCCGCGCAAAACGGGCAATGGACGCCTTGTGCAGGATAGGTCCAATGATGGGGATTCGGAGTGTCCCGCGGTCGATGAGCTCGCGGAACTTCGCCGATCGTTTCCACAGGCTTCCGATACCGTATGCGGCGGCTCCTAGGGTCAAGCCGATCCCCCACCACCAGCTGCGCACAAAGTCGGAGATACCGATCACCATCAGCGTGAAGGCCGGCAGATCCGCACCGAAGCTGGTGAATAGGGCTTTGAACTGTGGGATGACGAAGAGCAGGATCACGGTGGTGACGAGCACCGCTACCACGATGACTGCTGCCGGATAGAAGAGTGCCTTCTTGATTTTCCCCTTTATGGACTCTGTCTTCTCCTTGTAGGTAGCGATCTTGTCCAGGAGCACGTCCAGCACACCCGCGTGCTCGCCCGCTGCCACCAAGTTGCAGAAGAGGTCGTCGAAGTACAGGGGCTGTTTTGCCAGGGCTTCGGTGAGGGCGGTGCCGCTCTCCACGTCCGCCTTTACCGACAGGATGAGGTCCTGCATAGATGGATTATCATGGCCGCGCCCGACGATATCGAAGGCCTGTACGAGGGGCACGCCGGCGGCCATCATGGTGGCGAGCTGTCGGCTGAATACGGCGATATCGCCGGGCTTGATCTTCTTCTTGCGGGTGCCTAGCAGTGGCTGCGCCTTCTTCTTCACCTTGAGGGGGTTGACTCCCTGGCGTCGGAGCTCGATGGCATTACCCCCTTCCATGATCAAGCGACCGACCGCTTCCGATACCGGCATTACCTGGAATATCCCGATCCGGCCTCGGTAGCCGCTGGCGCAGTGCTCGCAGCCGACCGGCCGGAAGATCTTGATCCCGGCGTCGATATCGTCCGGCGGGAACCCTTCTTCGCGCAGAGCCTCCCGGGGTACGTCCTCCGGGGCCTTGCAGTAAGGGCAAAGCCGGCGGGCGAGGCGCTGTGCCATGATCAAGAGCACCGACGAGGCGATATTGAAGGGCGGAATCCCCATGTTGGCCAAACGCGTTAACGTTTGGGGCGCGTCGTTGGTGTGCAGGGTGGAGAGCACCAGGTGGCCGGTCTGGGCCGCCTTTACGGCGATCTCGGCGGTTTCCAGGTCACGAATCTCGCCAACCATGACGATGTCGGGATCCTGGCGAAGGAAGGAGCGCAGGGCCGCGGCAAAGGTCAAGCCAGTCTTGGGGTTCATGTTGACCTGATTGATGCCGGCGACCTGGATCTCCACTGGATCCTCTACGGTGGAGATATTCACCTCCGGCCGGTTAAGGATGTTGAGCGCTGTATAGAGCGAGACCGTCTTGCCCCGTCTTCTGATCGGCCTCTAGTCCGAGCTGATCGACCCCCACCAGGGCGGCTGACGCATCTAGGATACGCAGGACTACCTTTTCACCGTACAGCGTCGGCAGCGTATTGACCCGGAAGTCGATCTGGCGGGTGCTGGTGAGCTTGAGGCGTATGCGGCCATCCTGCGGTACCCGGCGCTCGGCAATGTTCATTCGGGACATGACCTTGATCCGTGCCACGAGGCGGGCGGCAAGGTTGATGGGCGGACTCGCGACCGCGCGCAGCATGCCATCTTGCCGGAACCGCACCCGGAAGAACTTCTCGTAGGGTTCGAAGTGGATGTCGGAGGCGCCG
>JARRNE010000112.1:0-11411 GCA_037385305.1 Chromatiaceae bacterium
CGATTGATGCGGGTCCATGTCCCCTCCCTGCGCGGCCTGCTTACCCCGGAAGACCTGAGTGCCGAGACCCCCCTCAGGGCCGCGCGGAGCGTCGGGCCGGAGGACATCGCCTTCCTCCAGTACACTTCCGGAAGCACGGGCGATCCCAAGGGCGTGATACTGTCCCATGCCGATCTCTTGGCAAACATCCGTGCCATGGGAGCGGCGGCGGAGGTGCGCCCCGACGACGTCTTCGTGAGCTGGCTCCCCCTCTACCATGATATGGGTCTGATCGGGGGCTGGCTGGGAAGCCTCTACTTCGGGCTGCCCCTGGTTTCCATGTCGCCCCTCGCCTTCCTGGCCCGCCCCCTGCGTTGGCTGCACGCGATCCAGCGCCACCGGGGAACCCTCTCCGCTGCGCCCAACTTTGCCTACGAGCTCTGCCTCACCCGCATCGGCGATGCCCAGCTGGCGGACCTCGACCTGAGCTCCTGGCGCTGGGCCTTCAACGGGGCCGAGCCGGTCAGCCCCATCACCCTGCGTCGATTCGGCGAGCGTTTCGCCCGCTGTGGGCTCCGTCGGGAGGCGCTGGCGCCGGTGTACGGGCTCGCGGAGGCGGGGGTCGGCGTGGCCTTCCCGCCGCCTGGGCGCGGCTACCGGATCGATTGCATCGACCGCGCCCGCTTCGCCCACTCAGGCCATGCGCTACCGGTGGCCTGCACCGATGCCGGGGCCATGGAGGTTGTGGCCTGCGGCCGCCCCCTGCCCGGCTATCGGATACGGGTGGTGGACGGGCAGGGCGGGGAGCTGCCGGAGCGACGGGAGGGAGTGCTGCAGTTCCAGGGGCCGTCGGCCACCCGGGGCTACTACCGCAATCCCCAGGCAACCGACAGGCTGATTCGCGACGGCTGGCACGACACGGGGGATCGCGCCTATCTCGCGGGCGGGGAGATCTACCTCACCGGCAGGGTGAAGGACCTGATCATCCGCGGCGGGCGCAACATCTACCCCTACGAGCTGGAGCAGGCGGTGGGGCAGGTTGCCGGCATACGAAAAGGGTGCGTGGCGGCCTTCGCCGCCGCCGATGAGGAGACCGGCAGCGAGCGGCTGGTGGTGGTGGCGGAGACCAAGGTGCGGGAGCCCGCCCGCCGGTCCGCCCTGGAGCAGGCGGTGCGCGAGCGGACGAACGAGATCCTCGGCCTGCCGCCGGATGAGGTGGTCCTGGTGCCCCCGCGCTCGGTGCTGAAGACCTCCAGCGGCAAGATCCGGCGGCAGGCGACCAGGGATCGCTACCGGGCCGGCCGGCTCTCGGCCAGATCGCCCAGCCCCTTCTGGCAGCTTGTGCGGGTGGGTGGCTCGGGCGTCCTCTCGTCCGTGTCGCGCCGAGTGAAGGCCCTTCCACGTCTACTCTATGCGACCTACGTCTGGGCCCTGTGCCTGCTGGCCGCTCCCGTCGTCTGGGTCGGGGTGGTGGCTGCGCCTCGACCTTCTTGGCGCTGGTCCCTGGTGCGGGGCGCCATTCGGTCGCTGCGCCGCCTTGCGTTCGTCCGCCTGCGGGTGAGGGGGGTCGAGAACCTGCCCCCGTCGGGCCAGCCCTTCGTATTGACGGCCAACCACCAGAGCTACCTGGATGCCATGGCCCTCATCGAGGCGGTGCCGCGTCCCATGGGCTTCGTGGCCAAACGGGAGCTTGCGGCGAATCCCCTCCTGCGGCTGTTTCTCGATCGGCTGGGCACCGTCTTCACTGAGCGCTTTGATCTCCAGCGCAGCGTCGCCGACGCGGCAACCTTCGCGGCCGCTCTCCGTGCGGGGCAGTCCCTCGCCTTCTTTCCGGAGGGGACCTTTCGCGACGAGCCCGGCCTGCTCCTGTTTCGCATGGGGGCCTTTGTGACGTCGGCGGAGGCAGACGTGCCCGTGCTGCCCGTTGCGATTCAGGGGACACGGCAGCTCATGCCGGGGGACAGCTTCTATCCGCGGCCGGGCCGGCTGACGGTGGCGGTCGGCGCGCCGATTGCCCCCCAGGGCGGGGATTGGGCGAATGCGGTGCGTCTCCGGGAAGCCGCGCGTGGCTTTATCCTGGCGCACGCCAGCGAGCCGGACAGCTCCTCCGGAGCTGGTGGGGGCTAGCGTTCGGTTGGTGCCTTCCTGGGGCGGGTGACCGAGACCAGCTGGGCGCAGCCCTTCTCCAACGCCTGCCAATCGTCCGGCATCTCGAGGCGGGCCAGCGCCGCCGTCGGCAGGAGCTTACCGTCGTCCGGGAGGGCAATCTCGTCGCCGGCCAGGAAGCTCAGGAGCTCCTCCAACCCCGGGTTGTGACCCACCAGGAGCACCGTCGAGGCCGTACGCGGGCAGCGGCCCAGCACCTCCAGCAACCTCGGCACGCCGGCCTCGTAGATGGCCTCATCCCACACGATATTCTTCTTCTTGTAGTCGAGCGACTTGCAGACCTTTGTTACCGTCTGCCTGGTGCGCTCCGCGGGGGAGCTGATGACGAAGTCCGGGACCAGCCCCTCTCGGTACAGCCATTCGCCGACCCGGGGGGCGTCCTTCTTGCCCCGTTTCGCGAGGGGGCGCACGAAGTCGTTCGCCATGTCCCCGTTCCAGTCCGACTTGGCATGGCGGAGGATCAAGAGCTCCCGGGACATGCGAGAGAATGGGTCTTGGTTTGACACGCAGCGACGCACGCTGGAGCTTTTTCCTGCCGCGTTTTTAACATAACCGTAATCCTGGGTGAAACCATCAGCTGCGTGGCCCTTCGGCCCGGGAGACCCCAACAGGCGGAAATTTCATCGGCGGAGCCCGCGAGGGCGCGCCGCCGGAGACGAAGTGCAACCCGGGTTGTCTAGCCGATCTCTGCCAGCAGCCGCCCGATCATGGCCTCCGCCTGCCCCCGATAGCCGCCGCCGAACAGGTTCAGGTGGTTCAGGACGTGATACAGGTTGTAGAGGTCCTTTCGGGTGCGGTAGCCGGGGTCCAGGGGCCAGGCATCCCGGTAAGCGGCGTAGAAGTCCGCGCCGAATCCGCCGAAGAGCTCCGTCATGGCCACATCCGCCTCGCGGTCCCCGTAGTAGACGGCGGGATCATAGATGACCGGGTCCCCGGCGCGGTCGAACCCCAGGTTGCCTCCCCATAGGTCACCGTGCAGCAGGGAGGGACTTGGGGCGTGGTCGATCACCTTGGGAAAGACCTCCAGGAGCCGCTGCCCCCTGTCCCGCAGCTGGCCCCGGTGGCCGTTGGCCGCCGCGAGATCGAGCTGGAACCTCAGGCGGCGATGGTGCCAAAAGTTCACCCAGTCGTCGTCGGGGGCATTCTCCTGGAGGGTAGACCCGATGGTATTGTCCCGGTCCCAGCCGAAGGCGGGGCGAGTCGCCCGGTGCATGGCCGCCAGCAGCTCGCCGGCCTTGGCCGCACCCTTTGTGCTCCGACCGGTGAGGGCAATGTGCTCCATCGCGATGAATGCCTCGCCGGCGGCAAGGCCTGTGCGTAGAGGGAGAGGGACGCGGACGGTATGGGTGGATGCGATCTCGGCAAGACCGGCCGCCTCCGCCTCGAACATGGGGAGGCCGTCGGCGCTGTTGACCTTCACGAAGTACGCGTGCTCCCCGTCCGCCAGGACCGCTGCGGTGTTGATGCAGCCACCGCCCACCGAGCGGGGTGCCGTCGGCCGGAACGGCCGTCCGCTGGCGGCGGCGATCTGCTCCGCGATCTGGCTCCAGTCGGTCACGGGATCAGCCGATGCGCTTCAGCAGCGGGCTCGAGCGCGGGAAATGGGCCCGCAGAAACTCCATCTGATCGGCGAGCACGTTGCGGCCCATCAGGAAGATGTACTCCGCGTGGGTCGGCGTGAAGGGCACCGCGAGGAGCTCCATCCGGGCCGCTTCCGGGCTCCGGCCTGCCTTGTAGTTGTTGCAGCGCACGCATGCGGTGACCACGTTGTTCCACTGGTCCGTGCCCCCCAGGCTGATGGGGCGGACATGATCCCGGGAGAGGTGCCGGCGGGAGAAGCGGCCTCCGCAGTACATGCAGATGTGATCGTCGCGCTCGAACAGGGTTCGGTTCGACAAGGGCGGGGTGTAGTCCTCCTGCAGCTTGCTCATCGCATGGTGCGCCCCGTGGGTCGCGATGATGGAGTGGATCTGCAGGAAGCTCCGCAGCCTGGTGCGGGCATTGACGCCGCCGCGCAGCAGGAAGAGCGCGTTGCCGCAGGCATAGGCGACCTGGCCGAGGAAGTACAGTCGGGCAGCAGCCCGATAGTCCACCCATTCGAGTGGCATCCCCGCCAGGTCCGTTCGCAGTACCTGTTGGCTCAGCTGCTCCATTGATGAGGCCGCGGATCGAGTTGAACCCCGGCTCCACCGCTAGTTCCGGACCGGGGCAGACGCGATGACGCGTGCGCTGGAGCCTGTTCTGGTTGGCGAGCATGATACACACTTGCAGGCGCCGCGCAAGGCGCTGCATGACGGGCGTTGCCTCCGTAATCTCTCCTTTCGACAGAAGGTTACGGTTTCATCACCGACGAGTGGGAGCGGACCCCGGCTCCCCGTCGCCGAAAACGGCGGTACCGTCCTGCACCGCAGAGGCCGTCGTCTCTTGCAACAGCCTCAGGGGGCCAGGGGGATTTGGAGCGCACTGCGCGCGATTGTGGGTAACACGGATGCTAATAGACCTCGCCTTTCCCGTCGGCGCCAGCGACGGTTCGCCCAACCCTTTGACCCGCCCGCCGCTGCGGGTAATTGACCCCGATGCCCGCTGAGGCACCGGTCATCCTGCGCGTCGCGGTGGCGGGCCCCCTGCCCAACCTGTTTGATTATCTTCCCCCGCCTGCGGAGGATCCCCGCCGGCTGTGCCCCGGAATGCGCGTCATTGTCCCTTTCGGTCGGCGGCGTCGCGTCGGACTCATCGCGGAGTGCACGACGCAAAGCGAGCACGCAGCGGAGCGGCTCAAGCCCATCGAGGCGGTGCTGGATCCGAGGCCCCTCCTGGGTCCGCGGGACATCGCCCTCGCGCGCTGGGCGGCCACCTATTACCAGCATCCGCCCGGGGATGTTCTCTTCAGCGCCCTGCCGGCCCGTCTTCGTCGGTCAGAGCCTCTCCTGGAGGCCGGAGAGGCAGGCTGGAGACTCACAACGGAAGGGCGGGCACGTGCCCGCGAAGGGCTTGACCGGGCTCCCGCGCAGCGACGGGTCGCCGAGCTCCTTCTCGCCAGCGGCCAGGGGCTCAGCCGAGGCGAGCTCAAGCAGCGGCTCGGCGCTTGTGGCCCGGCCCTGCGCGCCCTGGCGGCCAGGGGATGGGCCGAGCCTTGTCCCATCGAGTCCCGGGGCCATGTTCGGGAGCGGCTCCCCCGCGCCGCCAACGGTCCGATGCTCAACTCGGACCAGCAGGCCGCGGTGGGGGCGGTGCAGGCCGCCCTGGGGCACTTTCGGGCCTTTCTGCTGGAGGGGATCACGGGCAGCGGAAAGACGGAGGTCTACATCCGTCTCCTTCTCGCCGTACTCGCGGGGGGGCGGCAGGGGCTGGTGCTGGTGCCGGAGATTGGTCTGACCCCCCAGCTCCAGCGACGGCTGAGCGAGCGCCTCTGCGCCCCCATGGTCGTCCTGCACTCGTCCGTGGGGGAGCGAGAGCGGGAGCTGGCCTGGCGCCGCGCGGCTGCGGGGGAGGCCGCGGTTGTCCTCGGCACCCGATCGGCGGTCTTCGTGCCCCTCCCGCGGCTCGGCATGATCCTAGTGGACGAGGAGCATGATCTCTCCTTCAAGCAGCAGGAGGGCTTCCGGTATTCGGCACGCGACCTGGCCGTACGGCGGGCCCAGCAGACGGGGTGCCCCGTGGTTCTGGGCTCGGCGACCCCTTCTCTGGAGAGCCTGTACAACGCCACGAGCGGCCGTTACGGTCATCTGGAGCTGCCGGAGCGGGCCGGCAACGCGCTCCCGCCCCGGATCGCCCTTCTGGATATCCGCTCGCAACCGCTGCGGGCGGGCCTGTCGCCCGTGCTCGCGCGCCTCATGGGCGAGCAGGTCGCAGACGGCAGCCAGGTGCTTCTGTTTCTGAATCGGCGTGGCTTCGCTCCCGTCCTCATCTGCCACGACTGCGGCTGGGTCGGCGAGTGTCCCCGCTGCGATGCGCGGCTGACGCTGCATCTGTCGGCTAATCGTCTCTGGTGTCACCATTGCGGTCTCGTGCGATCGGTCCCGACGCTGTGCCCTGGCTGCGGAAGCCCTCGTCTACGTCCGCTGGGGCAGGGTACGGAACGGCTGGAAGGGGAGCTGCGCAACCTCTTTCCCGGGGTCTCGATGGCGCGGGTGGATCGGGACAGCACCCGGCGCTGGGGAGCACTCGGGCGCGTGCTCACGGCCGCTCGGCAGGGGGAGATCCAGCTCCTCGTGGGGACCCAGATGTTGGCGAAGGGCCACCATTTCCCCAGGGTGACCCTGGTTGGCATCCTGGACGTGGACCAGGGACTGTACGGTGCCGATTTCCGCTCCCCGGAGCGCATGGCCCAGCTGATCATCCAGGTGGCGGGCCGTGCCGGGCGCGCCGAGCGGCCCGGCCGTGTCGTCCTGCAGACCAGACATCCAGATCACCCCCTGTTGCTGACCCTGCAACGGCAGGGCTATGGGGCCTTTGCCAGGGCGTGCCTGGAGGAGCGCCGCGAGGCCTCGTTGCCCCCCTTCGCGCATCAGGCCTTGCTGCGGGCCGAGTCCCCGGAGGCGGCGGTGGCAGTGGAGTNNNNATCGGGCGCACCTGCTGGCCCAATCGGGTCGTCGTCCCGCCCTGCAGCGGTTCGTGGCTACCTGGATGACTGCAATACGCGGGCTGAAGGGCAGTCGTGGGGTGCGCTGGTCCCTGGACGTGGACCCCCAGGAGCTGCTCTGAGGCGGCGGATTCCTGATATCCTATCGCCCGCTGGCGGTCCGAAGCTCTACCGGATCGAAGGCCAAGCAAGGCCCTGACCGAGTCGGGGCGTTCTATTCGCTGCCCTTCTGCTCGCCGGGCCGATGAAGCAACAGGTCAAGGATCTCCTCTCCGCCGCGCTGGCGCGGCTCATCACCGACGGTGTCGTGCCCCCCTCTGACCTTGCGGAGCCTCAGGTCGACCGGACCCGCGACCCGGCTCACGGGGATCTCTCGACCAACGCCCCCATGGTGCTCGCCAAACAGGCACGGACCAAGCCGCGAGACCTGGCTGGGCGGATGGTGGCGGCCATCCCCGAATCGGAGCTTATCGCGCGCGTGGAGATCGCTGGGCCGGGCTTCATCAATTTCTTCCTCGCTCCCGGCGCCTATCAGGCGGTGGTGCCGCGGATCCTTACCGCCGGCCCGGCCTTCGGGCGCAGTTGCCTGGGCGCCGGGAGACGGGTGCAGGTGGAGTTCGTGTCCGCCAATCCCACGGGCCCACTCCACGTGGGCCATGGCCGCGGGGCCGCTTATGGGGCGGTGGTGGCAGACCTGCTCGCCGCCGTCGGCTTCGCCGTGCACCGGGAGTATTACGTCAATGACGCAGGCCGTCAGATGGACATACTCGCCACCTCCGTTTGGCTCCGGTATCTGGAGCTGTGCGGGGAGAGTCTCGAATTTCCGAGCAACGGATACCGTGGAGACTACGTCTGGGACATCGCCGCCACCCTCCACCGGGAGCACGGCGATGCCTACCGCTGCGCTTCGGAGGAGGTCTTTCGCGGTGTGGCGCCGGACGAGCGGCGGGAGGCGGCGGACGGCGACAGAGAGGCGCACATCGACGGCCTCATCGACCGGGCCAAGCAGCTCCTCGGCGACAATCGATACAGATACTGCTTCGAGCTCGGGCTGAACACCATCCTGGACGACATCCGCGATGACCTGGCCCTCTTCGGGGTGGAGTACGACGAGTGGTTTTCAGAACGGTCCCTTGCCGAGAAGGGTGCGGTCAACCGTGCCATCGAGCGTCTGCGCGAGGCAGGGCAGCTGTACGAGCTGGATGGTGCCCTCTGGTTTCGGTCCAGCGACTTCGGCGACGAGAAGGACCGGGTGGTGGTGAGAGAGAACGGGCAGACCACCTATTTCGCCTCCGACATCGCCTACCATATGGACAAGCTGGAGCGGGGCTTCGACCGCGTGATCGACATCTGGGGGGCTGACCATCACGGGTACGTCCCCCGCGTCAAGGCGGCGCTCGAGGCCCTGGGGGATGATCCCGAGCGCCTGGACGTGCTGCTGGTGCAGTTCGCGAACCTCTATCGCGGCGGCGAAAAGGTCCAGATGTCCACCCGCTCCGGGGAGTTCGTCCCCTTGCGGGAGCTGCGCAAGGAGGTCGGGCGCGATGCGGCCCGGTTCTTTTACGTGATGCGGCGGTGCGAGCAGCACCTGGATTTCGACCTGGATCTCGCCAAGTCCCAGTCTACGGACAACCCGGTCTACTACGTCCAGTATGCCCATGCGCGGGTCAGCAGTGTCCTGCGTCAGGCAGCGGACAAGGGGCTGGCGGTAGACCCGTCCCCCGGCGCGGCCAACCTAGAGCTCCTGACCGAAACCCAGGAGCAGCGTCTGCTCAGGGTCCTCGCACGCTATCCGGAGGTGGTGGAGGCGTCGGCCCTGAACAAGGAGCCGCACCTGCTCACGCAGTATCTGCGGGAGCTGGCCAACGGTCTGCACACCTACTACACCAGCCACCAGTTTCTTGTGAGCGACGAGCGCCTTCGAGATGCGCGCATCAAGCTGATCCTTGCCGTCCGGCAAGTCCTGCGCAATGGACTAGGTCTGCTTGGGGTCTCGGCGCCAGAGGTCATGTGACATGACGAAGGACTACAAGTCGCAACCGGCTACCCCCAGGGCACGCCCGGGACGGCGGGGCTCCTGCTTCTTCTGGTTCGTCACCGGCGCGGTGCTTGGCGGGTTCGGCGTCGGGCTGGCCTGGATATTGAAGCAGCCTGTCCCCCCGGGGCCGGTGACCGCGGCGAAGACCCATATGGCGCCTCGGACCAAACCACGCTTCGACTTTTACAGCATCCTTCCCGAGATGGAGGTGGTGGTCCCCGACAAGGAGCTGAGGGACAAGGCACCGCCGCGTCCAAGGCCGGCGCCGCCGCCCATCACGCCGAGCACGCAGGCTCGACCCTCCAAGCCTCCGGAGAGGCAGCCGGAGCGTCAGGCGCCCAAGCCTCGGCCGACCACAGCCGGCCAAGGGACCTCGTACTTCCTGCAGGTGGCCTCTTTCCGGGCTCGACCGGATGCCGAACGGGTCAAGGCCAAGCTCGCGCTGCTGGGGGTGCATGCGCAGATCCAGCGGATCACCATCAACAACAGAGACACCTTCCACCGGGTGCAGGCGGGACCCTTCCGCAGCAAGCAAGCCCTGAACCAGGCCCGCGCCTTGCTGAGCAGCAACGGCTTCCAGGGCATACCGGTCAGGCTGAAGTGACCTGATAAGGAACAGCCCAATAATGAATTGGACAAGTCCACTCGTTGTCGTTATCGAAACTATCGCAAGGGCCGGAATTCTCTCGCACCTCGTGGTTTCGCTGTCCGAGCTTGGTGAGCATCGAAACGATCCGAGTCAGCATTGCCTTGCCCTGTGCGTTTCGAGCAGCAGTGAGAGATGACGATGGCGGCGCATCCGTGTGCCACAGGAAGCGCTGAGCCCCTATCGGCTTCCCTCATTTTCAGCGGACCTCGATCCCCCGGTCCCGCAGGTATTCCTTCACCGCCGCGATCGGGACCTCTCTGCGGTGAAAGATGCCGGCCGCCAAGGCAGCGTCGGCGCCAGTCTGCTCGAAGACCTCCGCGAAGTGCTCCACCCGTCCGGCCCCGCTGGAGGCGACAACCGGTATCGTGACGGCGTCCCTCACGGCCCGCACGAGCTCCAGGTCGAAGCCCGCACCGGTTCCGTCCCGGTCGATGGAGTTCAAGAGGATCTCCCCCGCGCCCAGGTCCTCGCATACCCGCGCAAGCTCCACCGCGTCCACGTCCCTGCCATCTCGGCCCCCTTTGACCGTGCACTGAAACCAGCAGTAGTCTTCGCTGTTCGGCCCGGGCACCTGGGTGCGTACGGTCTGATGGCGGGTCTCCTCGGGCGAGCGCACATAGACCCGGCGCGGGTCGATGGAGATCACGATCGCCTGGCTGCCGTAGCGGTGGGCGATCTGCTCGATCGAGCTGTCGCCGATCTTGCCCCCCCGCCCGAGGACCTGCTCCACCGTGTGCACCGCGTCACTGCCAATGGAGATCTTGTCGGCCCCGGACCTGAAGTACTCGCTGGCGACGTCCAGAGCGGAATAGTAATGTCCGTCCGCGTCTGTGAAGGCGCGGATACCACCGCCGATCGTGAGTGGGACGAAGACCGTCTCCGAGGTGCGCCGCAGCACCTCGAGCATGGGCTGATCCTTCAGGGGGAAGTCGCGAAAAGCGGTGATGTTCAGGAAGGTGATTTCGTCCGCCCCTTCCTCGTAGTACCGGCGGGCGAGGTCCACGGGCTTGCCGAGGTTACGCACCTCTCCGCGCTCCCGGACGTCGTACTGATCTCCCTTGGTGACCACCAGGTCCCCGGCGTCGTTGGTGCGGACATCGAGGCAGGCGATGATGCGCTTGGCGAGCCGGGTCTCACCGGGACTGGCCGCAGCGGCGCCAAGCTTCCTCGGCGTTGCCTCCGAGAGGAAACGGTCTAGGAGCTCCAGGCCGGCGGCACCGCTCTTCTCCGGGTGGAACTGGAAGGCGGCGACCGCGCCCTTGTGGACACCGCTGACAAACTCCCCACCGTAATCGGTGACTGCCAGCATCCAATCCGCATTGGACGCCTCCCGCAGTGCGCGGTATGAGTGGACAAAGTAGAGCTTGTCCGCCCCATAGCCCTCGAAAAGGGGCGACCGTTGCTGCAGTCGGATGCCGTTCCAGCCCATGTGAGGTACCGAGAGGCCGTCCGCTTGGAAGCGCCGAACGACCCCTCGAATAAGACCGAGGCCCTCGATCCCCGGCGACTCCTCGCTCCCCTCAAAGAGTAGCTGCAGCCCGATGCAAATGCCCATGAAGGGTCTGCCTGCCCGCAGATATTCCCGCAGAGGCTCGACGTAGCCGCACTGATGCAGCCGCCGCATCGCCGAGCCGAAGCTGCCCACCCCGGGGAAGATAAGCCGCTCGGCCCGCAGGATGTCTTCCGGACGCTCGATGTCGGTGAGCTCGTAGCCGAGTCGACGAACCGCATTACGAACACTGCGAACGTTGCCCGCACCGTAGTCGAGAATCGAGATCATGACCGTGAACCCGAGGCGTGCGCAAAGCGGCATTCTACCGCGGGACGGGACGAAGCTTGTTACCGTGCGCATGAGCGCGAGCGCACCGGACTGCCGGTCATGGCGCCAGCGCCACCCCGGAGAAGGTGATTAACGCGATAGCTCCGCTGCAGGGCCAGGGTCGGGTGCGGGCCGTCAGGACACGCCGTCAATACCTCCGTGTAGGCTCGACGGCGCC